>JAOAAA010000009.1 GCA_026419115.1 Gemmataceae bacterium | reverse complement strand
GAGGAAGACGATCCCCTCTCACCTACTTATAATGAACATTCATGCTGTTGACCCAAACTTATCCTAAGAAAAGGGTTGAGGTTAATTTGCGACCGAGCCAACCCTGTGTCCGTCACCAGAGAACGCTCGCCCACGAGGCGAAAATCTCGGGACGTGGAATTATTACAGGGCAACTAGTACACTTACGATTTGTTCCTCAGCCGGCCAATTCTGGTCTGGTATTTCAACGAGTCGATATTCCAGAAGCTCCGCCAATACCGGCGCGAGCTTCTTCTGTTTCGGGGACCGCCCGACGCACCACCTTGGGTACTGGCTCGAATCAAGTCACCCTCGTGGAGCATGTTCTTTCCGCTTTAGCCGGTTTAAGGATCGATAATTGTATTATTGAGCTTGACGGACCGGAGCCTCCTGGGTTAGATGGTTCATCTGAAGGATTTGTAGAGATTATTGAAGCTACGGGTTCTACCTCGTTAGACGCCCCAGTGAAAAAGTTCTCTCCAATCGAGCCGATAACCATTTCCAGTAATGGTTCAGTTCTCTCTTTCCACCCCAGACAGGGAGACGAACTTTGGATTAGTTACATTCTCGATTATGGCCCTTTTTCACCGATACACCCACAATCGCATTCGATAGCCATCACACCCGATGCCTATCGACAGGAGTTGGCCCGATGTCGAACCTTTGTTCTTGAAAGTGAAGCTCAAGAACTTCAAAAACAAGGAATCGGACGACATTTGACCCCCTCGGAATTGTTGGTTTTTGGACCTAAAGGCTTAATCGATAATCGCCTACGCTTTCCGGATGAGCCTGCCCGTCATAAGATATTAGACTTAGTGGGGGATCTTGCCCTGTGTGGGTTTGATTTGGCAGGTCATGTGGTTGCCTACCGATCAGGCCACCCCCTGAACGTTGAACTGGCTCGGGCTTTATCTGCGATTGCCTAAACCAAGTGGCTTCCATTTGGTTCGTGATTGAGCAACGAACCACGACGGAGAAACCTGTAAATATGAATCGACTTAAAATTGCCGTCGTTGGTGTCGGGCATCTCGGCAAGGAGCATGCCCGTATCCTGTCTCACCTTCCCGATGTGGAATTGGTCGCTGTTGTCGATAGCAACTACGACCAAGCGGCCCTCATCGCAGAAAGGTGTCACTGCACCCCTTACGACTCATATGAACCGTTGTTGGGTAATGTCGATGCGGTTTCGATCGTCACCCCCACCGTTCACCATCACGAGGTGGCTCGGAGTTTTCTCGAATCGGGTGTTCCCGTCCTTGTCGAGAAACCCATTACCGTAACCTTGGCCCAAGCGGATGATCTCATTCGCATTGCCCAAGCGAAAAATGTTCCCCTTCAAGTAGGGCATATCGAACGCTTTAATCCGGCCTTTGAAGCTCTTTTGGGGCGACCCATCGTTCCGAAGTTGATCGAAAGCGAACGGCATGGTCCCTTCACAGGGCGCTCGACGGATATTGGCGTGACCTTGGACCTGATGATCCACGATCTCGATTTGATCCTTTCCCTTGTGAAAAGTGAGGTTCGGGACATCGAAGCGTTAGGTTCTTCCGTGTTCGGGGGACATGAAGATATTGCTCACGCTCGTTTAGTGTTTGAAAATGGCTGTGTGGCCAACGTGACTGCCAGCCGAGTTAGCCCACGACCCAAGCGAAAATTACGGGTTTGGGCCTCGGAAGGGTATGCCGGCATCGATTTTGTTACCAAACGGTTGACGCTTGTTCAACCTTCGGATGAATTGCGGAAATACGGCCTATCGGCCCTGCAATTGGACCCCGCCCGACGAGAAAAACTCAAAGCCGAGGTTTTTGGGAAGCACATGCAGTCGATCGATCTCGATTGTAATCGTACCTCGAACGGCGACCAATTGACCAACGAGCTGAAGCACTTCGTTCAGTGTGTCCGCACGGGCAAACGCCCGCGAGTGACAGGGGAAGATGGTCGAGCGGCCTTGGCCCTTGCCGATCGGATTATCCAAGCCCTGCAACGGCACACTTGGACCGGCACTCCCGAAGGTCCCAAAGGACCGAAGCAATTGCCCCCTGCGACCGGCAAATTGTTTGATCCCAATCTGGAACGGGACTATCTTGATAACCGCGAAGCCGCCTGAGACGATTTCATCATTCTGCTTCAAGCGAAGCCGCCTCAGATGATTGCCTTTCTTTCGCCCCTGAATCTAATTTCCCGTACCCACCTTGTGGCTCGTCAAAAAGCTAATAGATCAAGGTCGAGTGAAACGTCTCACAACTCGGAAAATCGGTCTAAGGTTCCCTATTCCAGCGGTTGGTTCAACCCCATTAACTTTTGCACATGTTTGGCGAGCATGTCACATTCGAGGTTGACGGGTTCGCCGACCTGCTTGAAACCAAGGGTCGTGACGGCCTGAGTATGCGGGATGAGCATGACCGAAAAACGGTCCGCCTCTACGTTGACCAAAGTGAGGCTGACCCCATCAATGGCAATACTCCCTTTAGGAACCATAAGACGGGTCAACACGGCAGGGCATCGGAACCAAACATCTTCCCAATCACCATTCCGAGTTCGAGATTCGATGAAACCGATGCCATCCACATGACCCTGAACAAAATGCCCGCCTAATCGATCCCCCACGCGCAGGGATCGTTCTAAATTGACCCGATCCCCTGCCTTTAATTGACCTAGGTTCGATCGGTTCAAGGTCTCGGGACCAATTTCAAAACTCAATTGTCCCTCGTGTGTGCTCACCACCGTCAAGCACACACCGTTGACGGCAATGCTGTCGCCGATCTCCGGTTGAAAGGTCGGCTCAAAAATGGTGAGCCGCCGACCGGCCCCGATTGTTTCTAGAGCAACCACATTTGATAATTTCTCGACGAGACCGGTGAACATAAATTTTAACCTACAGACGCAGTGGACCCTTTTCGCAGATTGTACGCCAAAGCTGCGATGAGCAAAAGGAAAGCCCAAGTGTAGGCTCCATACACTTGAGCGAGTTTACCGAATTCATAGATCAGTTCTTCCTTCGATTTCTCGTTACCAAAGGTTGAAGTGAGCAACGTGAACGAGAAAGCAAGCAAGGCACTGCCGAGGCTCACCCGTCGCATCATTTTGGGGAACGAATGGGTTACCCCGATATAAATCAACACGGCATAAGGAAGCACTAAGGGGGTGCAATGATGTTTCCAAGTTCGCTCGCTAAAAAGCAACATTCCCAAGGCAATCAGGGCATATTCACTGGTGAAACGCCAACCCGTTCGCGGAGCATCGGGGCTAAGGGGTTGAGTTCGACAAGTGTAAATAATCAGGCCCAGAAATAGGAACTGACACAGTTGAACGATGCGTTTGATGGTGAGTTTATCCAAGGCGAGCCAATTGTGATAGGCCATTGGTGTGTAGACATCGTTGATGTAACGAGAAAACGAGGGGGATTCGCTCAAAAGTCGGGCCAGCAATCCGGGCAGCGATTGATTATGATGTTCGGAGGTAATCGTGCCGTCCCGTAGATAGGGAAGAATCATGGTCTTGACCCAAGAGTTCAAGGCCTGCCAATTTTGATCCCATCCTTCGCTGAATGAACCTTGGTGGAAGGCAAAAATCAGGGCCGGCACCACAAAGAAAAATAGTCCCAAACCTACACCCGTACCAATCAGCACTTTCCAGCTTCGTTTCCAAGCATAATAAACAACAAACAAAGCCGGCGTCACTTTACAGGCAATGGCTAAAGCAATCACGACCCCGCTGAAGTAATCGTACTTTTTGGCATACAGGTAGACAGAAGCGATCACCAAAAAACAAATCAAGATGTTAACATTGCCATGAGTTAAGTCCCCCATAAAGGGGCGAATACTCAAGATGAGGGTCAATCCGGAACCCACCGCAATCGGCCATTGAGAAAGAGAAGAACTATCCAGTTCCAGAAGTCGCCAAGTCCAATAGAAGCAGAAAAAGGCCAGAACGACCTTTACGAGAAACCAACTGAGCACGGCCGCCAAAGGACTAATCTTTTCATCCAACTCCGAGAAGGGCCAAAGCATTTGCATCATAATCGGAGGATTGGGGTACTGTTTGGTTTCGTGGATATTTTCACCATCCTCCATCGCCTGAATTTGCTTGCTCCAACGGAGTAAGGCCCCTTCGGTAAAACCATCGGGCCGCGGACGAAGCGATTTGGCGCTGACCCGAATGGCTGTGTAGACCATCAGGCCGAAAAGCAATAACGCAAGTCCCCACCAACAGAGTCGAACATATCGGGAAGAAAGTTGATTTTGCATGACCCCCATTTAATCAAAATAGCGATTGGGAATCGAGAGGAATTTTTCAGGGGACATCTAAGCCCGTTTGAGGATTGATGATAGGGCAATAATTAAGTTCCCGACGTAGCCAAGGTCGAAAGTCGAGGCGTTCCTAACGTCGTTGCCGATCGGCGGGAGAATACTCTTCGAGGTCGCTTTCAATAGCTTCGGCATACCATTTGGGATTACCCAAAACACGAAGGGGTTCCGGCGGCACACTCGCCCCATCTTTCTCGAAGCAGCGTTTCCGCAAATCCTGAAGTTTTTGGAACAGTTCGGCATTATTGGCCTTGAGAATCAGCCGGCCCCGAATCATTTTTCCAGGGGTGCTAATCATGCTAACAGGAATATACAACGTGGCTGAGTCGTTTTTGAGGATAATGATCGGGGCACTTTCACCCGGAATGCGCTCGGCCGAGGGGAAAATGCTTCCTTGTTTCCAGATAGTCCGATATTTCTCAACTTGTTCTGGGGAAAGCGAAACACCATCGGGTCGGCGGAAGAAGTTTTTGGCAAACAGATCGTCCACACTCAGGTTTTCGATTGGTCCTTTGTAGCTGGCGGCAAAGGCTTTTCGAGATTCCGGAACCGTATCGGAGGTCACGGGTAAAAAGTAGGTGGCTCCTCCCCCGACGAGGGTCAGCCCGTCGAAGAAACGCATGGCCGACAGACGTTCCTCCATTGGGTAAGTGGCAAGGTAGTTGGGAATCTTGATGCGGGAGTTACATTCGGTCAACCAGCGATTGCTAAACATCATGCCGTCGAATTGCAATTCTTGGACAAGGCGCCCGTAGGTCGTGGGGCGGAAAGAACGCAATTGGGCATCCGGAGTGCGGATTTGCCACATTTCTTGCCCTTGAATTTGCCGAACGTAAAACTGCAAGGTGAAATCGGTTTCCCCTTCCGGAGTGCGAACGGTATACAAGCAACTGGCATCGTAGCCTTTTTCTTGTGGGGTCCATTCCATGGCCCGTTTTTTGATTTCGATTTCTTCCCCCGCTCGAATGAGAAATTGGGTCGAACGAGCTTCCTCGAAGGAGGCCATTTCGGGGTAGCGTGTTCGCATGGTAGTGGCATCTTGAATTTCAAGCCCCTGTTTGAGATGCTCTAAAGAAGAACGCAAGGCGTAAAGCCAGCCATCCTCTTTTTGGAAGTATTTGAACCATTCTTGAGATTTGGCATCGATATCCGAGCTTTTGGCAAAACTATCGGCAAAACTGGCGCCTAAAAGGCCGACGGCACTCAGGGCGCTAATCCACCAACAGGCATGAGCGACCTTCAGACCGGTCCGAGTTTCTTCCGAGCGTCGCACTTGGATGGCCCCTGCACAAGCCAGAAAAAAGCATAGGATTGCCGGAGGCAATAACCACGAGGTCGGGATCGGTTGCCCATTTTTCAGGGCCACAAATATCATGAGGATCGCCGCGAAAACAAAAATCGTCGTGAACACTCCCGCTGCGATCACTAATCCTGCCACGGGTTGATAATCCGTGTTCGAGCGGAAGCGTGCTGTTGGGATTTGAGGGAGATCTGCCATCTCTTTCTCTCTCGGTTACAGGTCAATGTCAGTTATACGCACCGTCGAAAGGCTTCGTTCATTCGATTGATTTTCAAATAGAAAAAAGGTTATTCTTCAACCGTCCCTTCAGGGGCAGGGAGTTCCTCGGCTCGGGCTTGGAGTTCGCCTGAATTGTCGAGGTAGATTTTATCTTGAAGAATTTCTTGGATGACAATTTCGAGCTTGTCCTGCGTTTTCAGGTTCACAAGTGGTATGGCCCCTGTATGAAGTTGCACCATCCTTTTCTGAATCAGGGTGGACAATTTGAATCGTCCGCCAACCTTGTTCACAATGTATTCTTCTTTTAATTCATCGAGCATGGAACCCCCTTGCTTGAAATAGTTCTTCAATTCGGTCAACAAGAACTTTTGTTGCCCGATCCACATCATCGTTAATAAGCAATTCATTATAGCGACTGGCAAAAGAAAATTCTGCCTCGGCGGTTTTCAATCGCCTTTGGATTTCCTCTTCATCGCTATCTCGGGCACGCAGTCGTCGTTCATATTCGCCTGGTGGTGTGGTGATAAATATGGAATACAGGTCGGGATATTTGGGATGCACTTGGGTGAAACCTTGTACATCAATATCCAAAATGACCCCGATCCCCTTTTCTCGGAAAGGATCGACCTCCTTTTTCGGAGTCCCATAATAATGGACCCGATGGACAATCGCATATTCCAAAAGCTCATCGTTGGCGATGGCTTTTTCAAATTCCTCGCGGCTGCAAAAATGATAATGAACCCCTTCGATTTCGTTGGGGCGTTTGTTCCTTGTCGTAAGGGAGACGGCCAAATGTAATTGCCTTGGGGAACGTTTAATGGCTTCGGCAATCAGGGTCGATTTGCCCGAACCACTTGGTCCCGAAATGAGCACGATAGGGGCTAAGGGGGGCTGCACGATTGGTCTCCCAATTTATTCGATATTTTGTACCAACTCGCGGATTTTTTCGAGTTCTGCCTTGATCTCGACCGTGTGACGGGAGATCGTCACGTCACCGGATTTCGAGCCAATCGTATTCGTTTCTCGTCCCATTTCTTGGACCAGAAATTCCAGCTTCCTACCGGGGGAATCTTTTTCTTCTTGAACGACTTTCTTGAATTGATCCAAGTGACTGGACAGGCGCATGATCTCTTCCGAGATGTCGATCCTTTCGGCAAAAATGGCCACTTCGCGAATCAGGTCTTCCTCTTGGGTAGAGATATTCGAGTCACTCAGGGCCAACCGAATCCTTTCCCGCATTCGCAATCGATAATTGGCTGCCACTTGGGGAACAATCCCGCGAATGATATTCAGGTAATGAGAAACCCGTTGATGATAATTCATCAATTCAAGGGCCATCGCTTGGCCTTCGGTTTGTCGCATCTGCTGCAGGGAATCGATGGCGCTATGCAGGGCCTTTTCCATCACCTGCCGTTCTTCCTCAGCGAGTTGTCCCTGATCGGAAAGGTTCGGGTTCGTGACTCCAGGTAATAAGAGAACCCCGTTGAGTAGGGGGGTATAGTCTCGGAGACCCAGTCGTTCGCTGAGTTGTCGAATTTGGTGAATGTATTGGGCCAGAATCTCTTGATTCAAAAGGGTGTTGGCGTGGTTCGATTCTCTTTGCGCTCGGACAATCACTGTGATGGTGCCGCGACGAATTTTTTGCCGCAGGATTTTTTCGATGTCCGGTTCAAGCATGGGATAGGGGTCCGAACCACGCACAGACACTTTGAGATAACGGTTATTCACAGCGCGAACTTCGACAGAGATACTGACCTCAGATGAAGAGGAACGACCTTCTCCGAAGCCGGTCATACTTAGCAGCACGCGAGTTTGAACCCCCGTGGACTAGAGTTGTTGTTGAGGCGGAATCAGGGCATCTTGTTTCATTTTCGTGTTCAGTCGCCCATCCGATTTCGCGACCAAAACATGAAGGATAATCAGGAACACCCATACGCCAAACATATACAAGGTGTATTTGACGAATTGATCTGCCGATTTGGAACCGAAGGCGCTCGAGCCGCCGGCAGCACCAAAGGCACCAGCCAGCCCCCCCCCCTTACCACGCTGGATCAATACCGTGGCAATTAACAACAGGGACATAAAAATGATGAGCGTATTGAGCACATAGGACCAAAAGCTCACGGTCGCGGCAGAAAACAAAATCACAATCGAAACTCCCTTTCAGCAAAATTCTCGGGCACTTTTATAGGGTCCCCTCGAATAATAGCAGATATTGTAGAATTTATGCAGAGACTGGAAAGACTCCTTGTGAAATCCATGAAGATTGCAGCCTGAAGCCTCAATCTGCAAGCCCCAATCTTTGCATCCTTCTTCTTTATTTTCTCCTACCTCGCTATAGCTCTAATGGACAGCTCAACGAAGCAATCTCACTTTCGAGTATCGAGAAAAGCATATCCGATTCCCACCGATCCGAGTGCAGATTGACGTTTCAGGTTCATCTTTAACGTTTAAAGTCTAATCCCTAATGTCCACCGGTCACAATTTCCAAAAGTGCGGAATTTGATAGGATAGTATTTCACCCACCTTTATCCTCTTCAGGAGCCTCTCAGTNATCCGACGATTATTTTGCTTTAGCGTGTGTTTGATGATGCTCAACGCCGCAGTTTGGGGGCAAGAAAAGAAAGACCCCCCCAAAAAGAAAGACCCGCCGCAGAAAAAAGAAGTAGCCCTCCCCGCAGATTTGTATACACCGGAAGGTTTTAAGGTCGATCTGGTGGCGGTTTCGGACCCTGCAACCCAAGGTTCATGGATTAATCTCGCGGTCGATGGGAAAGGTCGGCTCATTACAGGGGGGCAACGGGGCCAAGCGTTGATCCGCATGACACTCAAAGACGGTCAATTGGTCGCTACCGAGAAACTCGATTTGCCCATCACCGAAGTCATGGGGATGCTGTGGGCCTTTGATTGTTTGTATGTGAATGGGTTCGGTCCCAAAGGGTTCGGCCTGTATAAGTGCAAAGAAGAATCGGCCAATGGGAAATTTAGCTTCACATTTCTGAAGGAATTCAAAGGGGCCGGTGAACATGGTCCTCATGCGGTTGTTCTCGGACCGGATCAAAAAATCTATGTGATGAACGGGAACCATACCGATGTTCCCGAAGGAATGTCTCCGAAGTCCCAACATCGTAACTACAAAGAGGATCACCTGCTTCCTCGTCAATGGGATGGTAATGGTCACGCTGCAGGGAAACTGGCGCCGGGGGGCTATGTGGTTCGGACTGATGCCGACGGCAAAGAATGGGAATTGCTCCTTGGTGGTTTTCGTAATGCCTACGATATGGCCTTTAATATCGACGGGGAATTATTCACCTTCGATAGTGATATGGAATGGGACTGGGGGATGCCGTGGTATCGTCCGACGCGAGTGAATCATTGCACCAGCGCTTCGGAAGCGGGTTGGCGTTCCGGAACCGGAAAATGGCCCAGCTACTATCCCGATAGCCTTCCTGCCATAGTGGATATTGGTATTGGCTCTCCGACCGGTGTTTGCAATGGTCTGGGGACCAATTTCCCCGCCAAGTACCAAAAAGCGATTTACATTTGCGATTGGACCTACGGGCGATTGATGGCCGTTCACTTGACCCCCAAAGGTTCCTCGTACACCGCTACCTACGAAAATGTGGTGGCCCCCTTGGGCTTAATGAAGAAAGATGCTCCCAAGAAACCTTTGAACCTGACGGATGTGGTGGTCGGTGCCGATGGGGCCATGTACTTCACGATTGGGGGACGAAATACTCAAGCGGCCCTGTATCGACTTTCTTACGTCGGCAAAGAATCGACGGACCCGATTAAACCTACCGACGAAGGGAAGAAAGAACGGGAACTTCGTCGCTCTTTGGAAGCATTTCATGGGAAAGAAGACCCCAAAGCGATTGAGACCGCTTGGCCTCATTTGAGCAGTGAAGATCGCTTCCTGCGATATGCTGCCCGCGTCGCGATCGAATTTCAGCCGGTGACCTCTTGGAAAGAAAAAGCCCTTTCGGAACAAAACCCCACCGCTGCGATTCAGGCTTTACTCGCTTTGGCTCGTTACGGAGACCCCAAAACTCAACCCGAGATTCTGACCGCGTTGGCTCGCTTCCCTTTGAATAAGCTCACCCCTGAACAACAACTCGAAAAGCTCCGAGTGATTGGCGTCACTTTCAGCAGAATGGGACGCCCCAACGTGGAGAATGCCCGTAAGTTGATTGCCGAACTCGATCCATTGTTCCCGAGCAATTCAAGCTATCTGAACCGAGAACTTTCCCAAGTGTTGATTTATCTTCAGGCGCCGGGGATTGCTGGCAAATGCCTGAAGCTCATGTCCGAAACGAAACTCCAAGAAGATGTCTTCCATTATGTGTTCCATCTGCGGACCTTACCTTTTGGCCAATGGACGATCGAACAACGCAAAGAGTATTTGTCTTACTGGACGAAGGATCGAAAAAGCTACCAGCACTCCCCTGAGATGGTGAAATGGTTTGAAGAAGCAGGTCGGCCCTATAGTGATGGGGCGAGCTTTGCGAATTTCTTGAAAAACTTCCTTCGCGATGTGGTTCCCAACCTGTCCGAGGCAGAATTGAAAGAACTTTCCCCCATAATCACTGCCATCAATGATAAAGCAGTCCCGAACTACAATACCAAACCGCGTCAAACAGTGAAACAATACAAGGTCGAGGATTTGCTCGAAAAGGTCAGTAAGGCCGAAACGGGACGAAACTTTGAACGGGGGCGAGATGCCTACATTGCCGGTCAATGTATCAAGTGCCACCGCATGGGAGACGAGGGGGGAGCCGTTGGTCCCGATCTCACTGCCATCAGCAGCCGGTTCAATCGGAAGGATATTTTGGAATCGATCATCGAGCCTTCCAAGGTTCTTTCGGATCAATATCAGAATGAAACCTTCACCACCCTGAGTGGAAAGACCATCATTGGCCGCGTGGTCGATCAAACTCCGAAGAAAATCGTTGTTCAGACCGATCCGCTTTCGGCCAATCGGGTCGAGATTCCGATGGATGATTTAGAAAAACGTGCGCCTTCTCAGGTTTCCCCGATGCCAGCGAATTTGATTGATGTGCTAACCGAGGAAGAAATTCTCGACCTGTTTGCCTACATGGAAAGCGGTGGAAATAAGAACCACCGTCTATTCCGGAAGTAGCATCAATCGCCCCGCTTTATCGCGCCTTTTGCTCTAGGAGAGGCTATTTCGATTCCCTGAGAGAGAGGCGACCTCCCCAAGGCAAGCGGCTCGGTATCCCGATCGTTCCTCACAACAGCGTTCTAGATCGCGAGAAACCGGAAGGGGCGATCCGTTGCTCGGCTCAAATTTCCTCGTCCCAATGGTCACCCTCGACGACGGGGGCTTCGATTTGCCGGATTTCGATTTGACTGATCTCATTGACGCAAATTTCTTCTTCTCCCAATAACCAAACTCGGGTGCCGACCCCTTTGGCGAAACCGTGGCATTCCAGCCAATCGGTTTCTTGACCGATTTGCAAGGCGGGGTCTTCCGATGTATGCGAACCTAGATAATTCAATGGCAAGTAACCTTGTAGGGGTTGATCTTGATGACGCAACTGCAGATTCACGGGACGAAAGAGAGTATCGCGGATCGTTTGGGCGGGTTCGAGACGCAGTTTGCGAATCTCGGCAAAGGGAATCCAATAGCAACGACCCAGATAAAAAAATTCGAGAACGTCCGCAAGAAAATCATCCGATTCCCGCCAACCTTCAAAAGGCCGCCCATCGACAAAGCCAATTAAAAAGGGGCTATGGGAATCGGCTTGTTCAATAAGGTCCATGACCTCTTCTTGAGAATCGGTGTGCATGGCCTTCCAGCGGGCCTCGAGATGGATCGAAGGAACCCAAAATTGAGGTTTGTTTTGGGGCTGTAGACGCATCCTCTCGGCAGAAAGAATTTCTCGCCACGATTGGAGCCACGCCCAATAATCTGGGGTCGGAGGAAGCCGTTGCAGATAGGCCTCGACCAAATCCCATTCCCCGACAAAAGCAAGAAACTCTGCCAAAAGGGAAAGCTCCTGTGGATTCTGGGGCTGATGCTCCACGAGGGAGGATTGGAGTTCGATTGCCTTTTCCAGTTCAGCTTGCTCAAATAATTCCAAGGGTTTCAATGGGAGGTTACCAAGTAAAAATCAGGATCGTTTCGGAAGACACTATTTTTCGACGCAGGGTATTTTACGGCAAGATGTTACAATAATCCTTGCCTCGTCAAATTTTTTGCCTATTAAGTACTTATACGAGAATGATTCTCGGTTTGGAATAACACCACAAAGGTGATTGCCCACACTAATTTCAATCCCCTTTTTATAGGAGACTACAACATGTTTAGCATCGTCATGGCCGCCAGCATGGTGGCTGCCCCCGAACCCACAGGTTTCTTCTTCAAGTTCTCTTGTGGAAATCCCTGCTACACGCACAATTGTGCTACCCCAATCTACACACATGGGGGCTGCTGCACTACCACCTGCGCCACTCCTGTGGTGGTTCATAGCACCTGCGTTACCCCGACCTATCATCGGGGGTGCTGCGGCTTGTTCTCTTGCTTCAAATCGATCTGCCACACTCCGGTGTATGCGGCCCCTTGTGGAACCGCGACCCCTTGCCATCCGGTTGTGGTGACTCCTGCGACCCCCGCTCCGAAGGAAGCTCCCAAAGAAACTCCGAAGACCCCGAAGGAAGCTCCCAAAGAAGCTCCGAAAGAAAAACCCAAACAGTAATTCTGTATTGCTAAAGGGTTTGCCGATTTCTTCTTGGGAAAATGTCCCGCCTCCTCTATGAGGCGAAGGTGAGATGAAACCCCCAAGGAAATCTTCCCAAGCTATAACCGATGAACAAAAGGCCCGATCTTTCCGCCACAGGTAAGATTGGGCCTTTTCTTTTTTCGTTGGGGAATTTCCTCTTGGCTTTTCATTCGGTTCCAGCCAGTAAATCAATATGCTAGCGAAGCCACGAACGGCTACTCCCCCCTGAGCCAAACGAGCCTGTGAATTCATTCGGTTCGGGCAAGTAAATTGATATTCTAACTGTTCACTCCCTTGGTCTGTTGGATTGACCTCTTATTGAGAAAGGTGGACCTATGTTGCTCCCTGAAAAATGTTTACCAGTTGCCTTGCTTCTGGCAGCGATTGCCTTTTGGCCCCTTGCGGTTCATGCAGGGCCGGAAGCTCTGGAACGAGCTAAAAAGCTGATTAGCTATCATGAGAAGACCATTCGACCTTTAGAAATTGCCGCCGCCGAAGCGTGGTGGGTCGCAAACATTTCCGGAAAAGACGAAGATTTTGCCAAAAAGGAACAGGCCCAAAACAAGATAGATGAGGCCCTGTCAAATAAAGAGACCTTTGCGGAGATCAAAGCGGTTAAAGCTCTCAAGGATAAAGGCGAAATCAATGACAAACTCGTGGCGCGGATGGTGGACCTGTTGTATCTGATGTATCTTGAAAAACAAGTCGATCCCGAATTGCTCAAGAAAATCACCGCCAAGGCCAACGAAGTCGAGAAGAAATTCAATGTCTTCCGTGCGAACGTCGATGGCAAAGAATTAACCGATTCCGAAGTTCGCAAAATTCTCAAAACCTCGACCGATAGTAAAACCCGTCAAGCCGTTTGGGAAGCAAGTAAAAAAGTCGGGGCGGAGGTGGCCGGTGATTTGAAAGAGTTGGTGAAACTCCGCAACGAAATGGCCACTAAGTTGGGCTTCAAAAACTATCATGCCCTGCAACTTTACCTCAACGAGCAAAACGGCGACGAGCTGATTAAACTCTTTGATGAACTCGATCAATTGACCCGAGAACCCTTTGCCAAAGCCAAAGCGGAAATCGATCAACGCTTGGCCAAAAACTGCGGCATCAAGGTCGAAGAATTAATGCCTTGGCACGTTCACGATCCCTTTTTCCAAGAATCCCCAGCCGTGTTTGATGTGAATTTGGACGAACCCTACAGCAAGGCCGACATTCTCAAGTTATGCAAAGATTTTTATGCAGGGATCGACCTTCCGATCGATTCCGTTTTAGCACGGAGCGACCTTTACGAGAAGAAGGGGAAATCCCCCCATGCGTTCTGCACCGACATCAATCGAGAAGGGGATGTGCGTGTACTGGCCAACATCGTTCCTAACGAATACTGGATGGGAACTATGCTGCACGAACTGGGGCATGCCATTTATAGCAGTAAGAACATTCCGCAATCGGTACCTTATTTACTTCGCAGCGAAGCCCATATCCTCACGACCGAGGGGGTGGCCATGCAATTCGAGCGCTTCTCGAAATCGCGGGCTTGGTTGGAAAAAATGGGGGTCAAAGTGGAGAACCCCGAAGCGTTTGATGTGGCGGCGGAGAAGGTCCGCAAAAATCAACTCTTGATCTTTTCTCGCTGGTGCCAAGTCATGCTGCGATTTGAAAAGAGTATGTACGAAAATCCCGATCAGGACCTCAATAAACTCTGGTGGGATTTGGTCGAAAAATATCAGTTACTCAAACGCCCCGTGGGCCGCAATGCCCCCGACTATGCTAGCAAAATTCATATCGTCTCGGCTCCCGTTTATTATCACAACTACATGATGGGGCAACTCTTTGCCTCTCAGGTTCATGCCACGATTGCTAAAGAAGTGTACAAAGGGGCCGATCCGCAATCGATTATCTATGTGGGTGAGAAGAAAATCGGTGAGTTTATGAAAAAGCGAGTCTTTGAACCGGGTCGTACCTTAGATTGGCGAGAGTTAACCAAATTTGCTACCGGTCGAGAACTTTCCGCCAAAGATTTTGCTGCCGATTTTGGCGCCAAATAGCCCTTCGACTGCCTGCCTGCATAATTGCTCCTTCTGCGAACAACATCTCACATCATGACTCTGTCGAATCCAAGCTGCATTTGGACAATTTATAAAAACTCCCACCGCCAGAATTACCCGACAGGCTTGGTCTTATCGAACCCGCGCTGAGGCATGGCAGTTTACAGGGACAGCTAGGGATTCTCCCTTACCTTTACATCTTTCTGTTCTCAGTCCTTTTGGTTCTATTGGTCCACTTGTAGCGAATAGTTTGGTAAATTAGGGAAAGAATCAGGCCCGAAATGATTGGCCAAAAGGAGATATTCTGTTAAGATGAGGAAGATAGGTGAAACAGGAAGTATTACCCCAAACTGGAAGACTGACTCTCATTCTTGAGTCACAATTTTAACTTTTAAGGAGAGGTCGATCCATGCGCCGGGTTGTTGTTACCGGTCTGGGTGTGGTGGCTCCAAACGGGATCGGAAAGGAAGAATTTTGGGCCAACTGCACCAATGGAGTTTCTGGCGTGGGGAAAATCTCCGCGTTCGATGCTTCTACGTTTCCGATTCACATTGCAGGTGAGGTGCGTGGATTTAATCCAAATCCGTTCATTCCTGATTCGATGCGGAAATCCCTGAAGGTTATGAGTCGAGCCGCCCGCTTCGGGGTCGGTGCCGCTGGGCTAGCCCTTCAAGATAGTGGGATTTCAATTGAGAATGAAAACCCCGAACGGGTGGGGGTCGTCGTCGGGACCGGCCTTACCCCGATTGACATCCCTGAGATTATGCCCGTCCTCCAAAAGGTGATGCTGCCCGACGGCCAATTCGATTTATCCTCGCTTGGAGCGAATGCCGAAAATCCCCTGTTCCCTCTTTGGCTGCTCAAGTATCTGCCCAATATGCCTTCGGCCCATATTTCCATGATGTACAACGCACAGGGGCCGAATAACACCGTGACCACCGCTTGCGTGGCGGGGACCCAAGCGATTGGGGAAGCCTTCCGGATGGTGGCTCGGGACGAAGCGGATGTGATGATTGCCGGTGGGACCGATAGCCGGCTCGATCCCCTCTTGTTGATGGCCTACACCTCTATGGGAACCTTGAGCCGACGGATGGACTTGCCGCCCCAAGAAGTTTCTCGGCCTTTTGATCGAACCCGAGATGGTTTCGTTTTGGGCGAAGGGGCAGGCATGTTGATTCTCGAAAGCTACGATAGGGCGCTCAAACGAGGTGCCCGAATCTATGCCGAAGTGTTGGGCTTTGGCAGTAGCTTCGATGCCTACTCGATCATTAAACCCGATCCGGAAGCTCGCGGGGCCGCCCGTGCGATTCTCAATGCTCTGCGTGAAGCAAAGGTCGATCATCGCGACATCGATTACATCAATGCACACGGAACTAGCACACGCCTGAACGACCAAATGGAAACCATGGCCGTAAAACGTGTTTTCGGTGAGCGGGCCAAACAGATTCCCATGTCGTCGATTAAATCAATGATTGGGCATTCGATCGGGGCCAGTGGCGCGATTGAAGCGGTGGCCTTGGCGTTGACCGTGTCGAAAAAGGTGCTTCCCCCAACGATCAATCTTCATCATCCCGATCCGGCTTGCGATCTCGACTATGTCCCGAATGTCGCCCGTGAAGCCAAACCGATTGTGACGCTTTCAACCAGTTTCGGTTTCGGCGGGCAAAACGGTGCCCTTGTGATGCGAGCCGTTTGATTTTTTCATTTCAACTCGGCCCTAATTGATTGGCCTTCCCGACTTTATTGGGATGTTTTTACAGGCAACCCTTTTACTTCTCTCTTTTTTGGCATACGTCTAAACCCTTTTTGTTGCACATTGGTTACACAAACTTCTCTTTCCTGTTCCTCGTCATTAAGTGTAAGATAAACACTCAACTCATTGAGGGTCCAATAATGTTCCAAAAATCTGTATTGTGGGCAACGCTCGTGGCGATACTGCCGTTGAGTTTAGCAAAAGCCCAAGAAACGAAGAAACCCGAGAAAAAGGCCCCCGTCGTTGAGGTCGTCTTTTGTCTCGACACCACAGGAAGCATGGGGGGACTGCTCGAAGGGGCCAAGCAAAAAATCTGGTCGATGGTCAACCAGATTGCTGGTGGAAAACCCACGCCGGAACTCCGCATTGGTTTGGTGGCCTATCGGGACAAGGGAGATAATTACATCACTCAAATCACAGACCTTACCGATGATTTAGATAGCATCCATAGTAAGTTGAAAGAATTTCGGGCACAAGGGGGGGGGGACTTTCCCGAGCATGTGAATCAGGCCCTAGATGATGCTGTGAATAAGATCAAATGGTCCAAGGAAAAAAACACCCTGCGCGTGATTTATCTAGTAGGCGATGCCCCCCCCCACATGGATTACACCGATGATGTCAAATATCCCGACACTTGCAAAAAAGCCAAGGAATTAGGCATCATCATCAATGCCGTGCAGTGCGGCAACAATGCCGATACGACCAAATCCTTTACCGATATTGCTGAGAAAGGAGGAGGAGCCTTCGTGGTGATTCCTCAAGATGGAGGGACTCAAGTGGTGTCCACCCCCTTTGATAAACGTCTTGGTGAACTGAGTGTCGAAATTGCTTCCACCAATATCTACTACGGCGATGAAAAAGCCCAATTAAAAGCCGAAAATGCGCGGAAAGATGCAATTGCCTTACCAGCAGCTCCTCCCGCCGCTGGGGGGGGGGTAGGTGCCGCTGCCGAGCGCGTGGCCGGTTTGGCCAAGATGGGGAAAGTGGCCGCGAATGACCTCATTCAAGATATGGCTGCTGGTAAAATCAAACTTTCGGACATCAAAGAGAGTGAGCTTCCGGCCGAATTGAAAAAGCTCGATGAGAAAGCTCGCATGGAGTACATCGAAAAACAAGCCAAGAAGCGCCAAGAATTGCAAAAGGAAGCCCTAGAGCTGGATGCAAAGCGGGCCGAATTCATCAAGAAGAAACTCGAAGAGGAAAAAGCAAAGGGCAAAGGAAAAGATAGTTTCGATACCAAAGTTCTCGAAATTCTTCGAGAACAGGCGAAGAAAGTGGGTATCGATTACTAAAGCTCCGGATGGTTGCTTTTACTTTCTCCTGCTTCTCGTTTCCGCTCTCTATCCCTCGTCCTACTCTTTTTCTGGACCTTGTTCATTTTGACCGGTCTGAGTTTCCGGTGATTTGCGATACTTGATGATTCGGGCAGGTACACCTCCGGCAATGACCCAATCGGGGATGGGCTTGGTCACCACAGCACCGGCAGCGATGACGGTATTTTGGCCCACGTCCGCCATCACGACGGCGTTCGATCCGATCCATGAACCGGCACCAATTTTGACAATCGACCAAACGCCTGGTTGCTCGCGAATTGGCCGAGTGAGATCATCGATTCCGTGCATCCTCCCTCCGCTGGGAATTTGCACAGCTGTGGCAATCAGCACATCTTGCTCAATGTGGGCCGAACCCAGCGAACAATACGGGCCGATATAAACCTTCGGACCAATCCGGCACTCGCACTTAGAAAAGATCGTCCCAAAACAGATGGTCGCCGAGGGATCGCATTCGTCCAACGTCCAAGCCAAAAAGGCCCTTCGGACATATTGGCCAATCAATCCGGGCCATAATGCCAGCGCTTGGGTGGAACCTTCCAAGGCCCGATCCTTCCCAACGAAGAGTGCCTTCAGCCAATAATTCAATAATAAAGGGAACGCTAGAATGTTAGCACCTAGCCGAAGTAGAAACTTAACCCCTGTGCGCAATGTCGTCATCGATAAGTCTCAGTAATCGGCTTTTCGCAGTTCAACGGCCGCGACCAAAAACATGGCCCCCGCAAAGAGTAACGATGCCACCGCAGACCAACCGAGTGAAATTTTGCCTTCACTCAGGGCGTTCCGAAATTCGGGCACTTCGGCAGCAAATCCTTGGGTTTCTAGGGTTTCGTCGAAGATCATGTTCATATCGGCTGGTTTGGGTAAGCACCAATACCCGACTTCCACGGCCCCCCGAGAAAGGCTCGTGAGTCCCTGCGGATTATGGACCACCACGCTATGTCGGGCGAAATTCATTCCCCAGCAAATCACCCAGAAAATTAACGTCGCAAAGACACATACCACCGTGGAACGAGTCCACACGGCAATCATGGCCGAGAAGGAATAAAAGACCGTGAAATGGAGTAATAAAACGGGGATGGCCCAGAAATATCGGGCATCAAAAACACCCGTGCTAAAACCTAAGGCCAACCAAGTACCCATGACAAAGATCACGGTTTGAATGAGTGCGAATAGCAACACCCCGAGAACCTTCCCGAGCAGCAGCGCCCACCGAGGAATAGGTTTCGCGAGCAGGACCGTGGCTTGGGTCGGTTCGAGGAAGCTCGGCAGAAATCCTGCCGTCCAAATAATGGCCAAGAAAATCCCGACCGTTCCTGCAACTAGCCCCGCTAACCATACTTGCACAAACCGGACACTATCTTGTTTGCCCCGTGCGGTGCGAATCTCCATCAACCCGAAGCCTAGCGAAAGTCGATCTTTCCCAAGAGGGTCCAACCCCAGTTCACGCAGTTCTTGTTCGCTGAGTTTCTTTCCCACATCGGAATAGATCGGAATGCCAAATTGATCTTCATTCGGCGAGGTCGGTAGTCGTTCAAAATCCGAGGCCCGCACACTCAAACAAAACAGAATCACCAACACACTCATGCCGAAGGTGATCCAAAACAATCGCGAGGCCAACGATTGGCGAAGGGTATCTAAAACCATCCAACCGATGGTCCGAAGCAACACCGGTAAGTTCATTGGGTTCTCCCTTCATAAATGGAACGCAGAGCCTGTTCCAAGGTTCGTTTGGCCCCTGATTTCGGATCGCTCAATAAAGGGGCCAGTTCCGATTCCAGCGCCAATTGCCCTCCCACGATCACGGCAATCCGATCGCACACTTGTTCCACTTCGGATAAAACATGGGAAACGAGAAGAACCGTTTTGCCCCGTTTCTTGAAATCGGCCACCACTTCGCGTAACAGATTCCTTCCCAAAAGATCAAGCCCCTCGGCGGGTTCATCCAAAACTAACAGATCGGGATCGTTCAACAAGGCTTGGGCCAAGCCGAGGCGTTGCACCATCCCCTTGGAGAATCGGCTGATGGGTTCTTGTGTGCGATCTGCCAAACCAACTTGCTTCAGAAGCAGGTCCACCCGAGCATCAATTTTATCGGGCGGTAACAAGGTCAAGGCCGCGTAAAAACGCAACAGTTCTCGGGCGGTTAAATGTCGTGGAAAATGCTGATTCTCGTGCATGTAGCCCACGCGGGCCAAGGTCCCGATCTGCGAGATCGGTTCCCCCAAACGGGTTACCTCTCCCGAAGTGGGATGACATAACCCCAATAAAATTTTCACAAGGGTGGTTTTTCCTGCACGATTAGGCCCCAAAAGGCCAAAGATCGACCCTTCCGGAACGACAAAACTGACGTTCTGGACCGCTTGTGTTCCCCGACGACCTAGCAAACCGGTCGCGTAGAACTTGCACACGTTCCGAAAACCAACCGAGTATTTCATGCAGATAGTCTAGCGCAGAAAAGAAAATACGCAAGACGGCAAATGGTAATAGATAGGGGTTGTTGTGTGGGGAAACCAGATTATCTGATCGTTAGCAAATCGTTAGACACGGCAAATGGGAACAGAATAGCTTTGTTTTGGTGGCGGCATTTTTCTTGGAGAAATCCTGACCATTCTTCTTGGAGAAATGCTGATGGTGCAGAGACAGTTGCTGTTATGGTCATCGGGCGATCATTTCTTTTCGGGGGGATCCTTTTTTACAAAAGGATTTGGCTTGAGTTCTACCTTTTTGATCGATTGAAGATATTCGAGCATCTTCTCAGAATCTTTCCCTGCCAATTGGGCATGGAAATGGAGAGAAAAGCCGTGTGGACCTTTTGCGTCGATCAATTTGGGTTGCAAGGTGAGAAAGGCTTTCACGGCATCGAGAAGCCCGAGCATGGTGGCGCAGAAAATATCCATGCGGGCCCCTTTTTCGAGCAGATACTCAACGATGTCGCGACGCCCCATATGAGCGCCCGCACCTAGGGCTGTTTCCCAATCCCCGCCTCCCCAATCCATGGTTGCGTTGATCAGCCCTGGTTCTTTCTCTAACAATTTTTTGACCATTCCCAAATCGGTGTGGGCATAGATCACAAAATCTTGAACCAACAAGCGATTGATCTGCGGCTTTTTCCATGCAGGGGTGAATTTCGGGGCTTCGTAATCCCTTTCAAAGGGGGCCTCAACGGGTGTGGGACCGATCTTGGGTTCCCCCTTGGAAGGTTCTTTTTTGCTAGGTTGTTCCCCGCTTGTATCACTGCTCATAATTAACCCCGCTCCCAAGGTGGCAAAGGTTCGACGTGTGATCGGTTCCGACATGATGGTTCTCTCCTAGAGAAGGTTACTTTTTCTGTGGGGGCGGTTCCGTTAATGAGGCCAAGAACTCGACTAAATCCCGTATATCGAGTTTACTCAGTTTGGTCACAATATCTTCGGGCATGCCGGATTTCGCGGCTTTGCGGGTGTCGATTTCGTCAATTGGAATCACATGCAGCTTCAGCTCGGCATCAATCAGACGCAGTTCTTTCTTATCTTCTCCTTTAATCACACCGGTGATCGTTTTTCCAGAAAGGGTCGTGACCGTAAGCGATTCGTACCCTTTCGCGATTTGTTTATTGGGCAACACGATCGATTCCAACAGATATTCTCGGGTTTTATCTTTCGCGACCCCATTCATAATAGGGCCTACCTCGCCGCCGACCCCATCGAGTTTATGGCATCGGGCACATTGAACCTCGGCCTTGTTGAGAAAAATTTCTCGGCCTCGGGCTTTGTCGCCCCCATAAAGCGTTTCTCGATAGTTGGCCAAATCATCTCCCTTGGGGCGGTTGGCTTCATATTCTTTCAGCCGTTGGGCAATTCGCGGAGATTTTGACAAACTAGCCGCCATCAGAATATCGAGGGCGATCTCATTGGGGGCCTTTTTCTCTTGTAGGTTTTTCAACCACTTTTCCAATAATTCAACGGCTTCGGGACGGTCGATCGATCCTAACAACGACAGGGCCGTTTGTTTTTCGACCAATGCACCGTTATCAAGCACCTGAGTAAAATCTTGAATGACCCCAATGGGATCAGACTTGAGGAGAACCCCCCGAGCGGCCGCTCGAACGCGATCTTCTTTCGAGGTTAAGGCCGTTCGCATTGTCTTCGAGAGATTCGGGTCTTTGAGCGAATCGACGGCTTTGATCGCTTCGGTTCGGGCAAAAACAAGGGCTTTTTCATCGAGGATAATTTTGGTTAATTCCGGAATCGCTTCAGTGATTCCTAACCGGCTCACGGTGGGGCACAATTCTTTCCACAACGATTCCTGAGCGAATAGGGGTTGCAATTGAGCCACCACTTCCCCCCGAATACTCTCAACGGATCGCGGCTTCAGTGATTGTGTCAAACCATTGATGTAATCGCGACGGGGGGGATTCAGCCATTCCCCAAGCATCTTCACGGCCAAGGTTCGCACCGCCAAAGGTTGCGAAGGATCGGCAGCAAACTTCGCGAGACTTTTGGCATTTTGCGGTTGTCCTAAAACAAAGTGGGCGCTCGCTGCCCGATACTGAACTGTGATGGGAACATCCTTTTGCCCAAGTTTTCCCGCCAAGGCAGGGTAAACATCGAGCAATGATTCATCGATGATCGCACGGGCCGATTCTGCAACCACTCGTTGCGAGGCGTCGTTCAGGAATTGGGCGACTCCGAGATGCTTTTGGCGCCGTAATGCGACGACGGTAGCTAAACGAACCGATTCGGAACCTTCCGATTTCAGGGCAAGTAATTTTTCGGAATCGATGTGTTGGGCCAACAGCATGACCCCTGCATGTCGCAGATAGGGGTCTTTGTCCGCATTTTCGCTCAGCAGGGTTTTAGCAGCTTCGAGGATTTTTTGAGCGGTCTTTTCCGCTTTGGTTTTCGGAAGTTGAGCCAAAGCTAGGGCCGTCATCATCCGAACTCGGGGTTCTTTATCTCCCAGCAATGGCACCATTTTTTCGGGGTCGCTCGATGGGGAATCGCCCAAAGCGCGAATTGCATTGGCACGAATTTCGAGTTCGGTATTATTCAAAAGAAGATACAAAGGTTCCAGTGCTTTCGGGTTTTGCCGCCCCATGATTCCGAGTGCCCAAATGGCATGGACGCGGGGAATCATTTGGGTTTCGGTCTTCAGGTAATCAGCAAGGGCCGTGATCGCTTCGTTCCCTTTGTCGGCCAAGGCAAAATGCGCTTCTTGCCGAACGTCGCGATGAGGGTGCTTCAATAGCCCGAGTAATTCTGCAATCGATCGCTTGTCGAAACCTTGTGCCAAAATTTTCTTGGCTTCGGCCACGGCTGGGTTTTCCGCAGCTTTCGGATCGGTCACCTTGTAGATTCGTCCTTTCCCGTTTAGGTCCCAACCTTCGACCCAATCCGAAATATACAGGGCAGAATCCGGCCCAAAGTCGCAATCGGTTGCCAAAATGTTCCAAACGAATTGGTGCGGATTCACCATCTCGAACGAGGCCCCCTTCGGTTTGGTAGTGAAGGCCCAAATGCCACTGCCGTTCGAGCTACCTCGGAAATCGCAAAGGAAAAAATAGCCTTTGTACTTATCATCGAGACCGATTCCGGGGTAGTGGGTGAATCCCGAGGGGCCATCCGCAAAATTCAACAGAGGAGGTAACAAGTACGCAGGTTGATCGGGATTTTGTGGATGCCACAACTTTTCATAGTTCCAAGGGCCGCGATTTTGTTGCTTAACGGTCGCATCGTGAAAGCCGCTCCCATATTGGTAGCCGATACGCCAACCACTATCGCCCCCGTAAACAATATGTACAAATCGTGCCCGATCTCCGGAATCCGAGTTGTTATCCACGGTGAACAAATTGCCAAAATCGTCGAAGGCCAACTCCTGAGGGTTTCTTAAACCGAATGCAAACACTTCGAGCTGGCTCCCGTCGAGTTCGCATCGCATGACGGTTCCAGTATCGGGATAAAACAGAGTTTTGCCTTCCTTGGTTTTGACGTTCATTCCCCGATCGCCGAGACTAAAGTAAAGCCGACGATCGGGACCGATTCGCAAACCATGCAGGTCATGCCCAATAAAGGCCGTGTGAACGCCGTAGCCCTGCGAGAGCGATTCTTTCACATCGGCATAACCGGTCGATTTGGTATCCTTGAGTTTCCAGAGATGAGGAATGCAAGTGAAATAAACTTCCCCATTGCGTGCCAACAGACCCGCCCCGAGACCATCTTCCGCTTTGCCAAAATCGTCGGCAAAAACGGTGGAGCGATCGGCCCGACCTTTACCCTTCGTATCTTCAAGGAAGCGAATCCGTTCCCGTTGGGTTTCGTAAATGCGAGAGAAATTTTTTCCCGCATCTTTCTTGTAAAGGGCCACCCGCTCCTCGACAGTGCGCAGGGCAATTTCGTCATCTAACCAATTCATGTGGCTTCGGTTATCGGTCGTTCCGCGTGAGTGCCGAAAAGTTTCGGCCACATAGCAGCGCCCTTTTTCATCGAAGCAAAAAGCCACCGGTTGCGCTAACATCGGTTCAGCCGCCCAAACGCTGATGTTCAGGTTGCTGGCCCGTTTGAATTTGGGGATCGCTTTTTCAGCTTGATCGGACGCTTTAGCCAGCGGGGGATTGTAATTGGATTTGGGAGGTTCGGGATTGGCCGAGACCGTGCTGAGTACGCTCAAGGTGCAGAGAAGTGTAATCATCCCTGCAAAATATCTCCAGACAAAAGGCATTAGAAAGGAACTCCTGTTGAGGAAGGTGTGGGGATCCATATCGTTTTGGCTTATATTTATGTTAGGAGACTTGGCAGAAAAAAAAGTAGCGAATTCCAACCCGTGATCTGTCACAAGATGCAAGACGTGAGGGGAAGTTTCAGAAGGTGCAATGTGCCGACCTCTTGCATGAAGTTAATGGGCATCTACCTGCTAGAGGTCAGGGGAAGATTCAGAAGGTGCGATGAGAAGCGAACGGAAGGGAAGATGTGAAACGAAGCGGGAAAGGGAGCTTAGAAATCGCCACCGCCTCCACCGAAATCGCCGCCACCGCCCCAATCACCACCACCGCCCCAATCACCACCGCCGCCAGTATCGCCGAAATCACCGCTGGCGCCGGCATCACCACTGAAGTCGCCCCCCCCCGCATCGGGGTTTCCACTGCTTCCATCCATACCGCTATTGTCTCCATAGGCGTGAGGCATGGAGCTACCGAAGAATTGGTTATACAACCACATCCCT
Organism: Gemmataceae bacterium; assembly: GCA_026419115.1. GTDB lineage: Bacteria > Planctomycetota > Planctomycetia > Gemmatales > Gemmataceae > SKW135. The sequence continues at coordinate 25,909 of JAOAAA010000009.1, read as the reverse complement.
GCAGCCGCACCGAAGAGGCCTCCTAGCAGACTTGTGAAGAATCCGCCACCGCCACCGCCCGGACCACCGGGGCCGCCTCCCGCTCCACCACCACCACCGGTGAAAGCTCGGATCAAGCCCATGATCAGCCAGACTCCCAACAACAGCGCGATCCCAAGGCAGAGCCAACCGCCAATTCCCATACCTCCGGCACCATTGTTAGCCTTGGCTGGCTGGGCCGCGTTTTTGGTTGGTGCTGTTGAACCCAGAGGGAGATGGTCGCGAACATATTCCGCCGCAGCGAGCAATCCCGCATCGAAGTCTTTCTGGCGTTCCGTAAGGGTCGCCTTGGGGTTTTTACGGAATTGCTCTAACAATTTATCTCGAAGAATCTGTTCTTTCTCGTTCGTAAAACCGAGGTCGCGCACGGCTCGATCGGCACGGATGATGACCTTCGGGGGGTTCATATTGATCAACACCACCACTCCGCGATCGCCCTTCAAGCGAGCATCGGCCCATTGATTCCAAAAGGCTTCCCCTTGGGTTGCGGCTTCCTTGGCCTCCGTCTCGGTGAGTTTGTCGTAGGTTTCAACGTGAAATTCCCGACTGACCTCACCGGTCGCCTGAGCAACAATCTGCTTTGCTTTTTCCTTGGCTTGGTCACTGAAAATTCTGGCATTATCTTCCACAATCATCCGCGCGGAAGAATTGACTTTGGAGGCCCAGACCGGTTGGTTCAGACCTAACAGAGCAATCAATCCGATGGGAATGATTCGACATATCGATTTCATATTTTTGAAGCTCCCTTTGGGCGAAGGTACACAACGTATTACTAATAGTTTATTCGTTGGTTAGGACAAAATATTACAAATTCATGAATTAGATTCGGGACCCCTTCCCCAAGATTCTTTTTCTTCAGTTCCGCTAAACTTACCGATAACAAACGGCTAAACGGGTTGTAGGGCTGAATGCCCCCTATCGATACTAACCATTCCTCGAAAGTGTTGTAGGGCCGAATGCCCCCCTATCGATACCGACCTGATCCCACCCCCCAATTACTTCCTATTACTTGGAGATGGCAGTTTGCTAGGCAGTGGCATGAACATCCTTCTAACGATACCGACCTGATCCCCCCACTGACTGGGCGGGCGGGTTGAACGAGCAGGAATCGATTTGATTCGTGGGGGGACGATGTAACCATCTCACCTACTTAGAGGGTGGAACTGCTACCAAGTTTTTATCGAAGTACCGATGAATTTTGGTCCACAGTTTTTCGGTTACCACAGGGTCCGGCACCATATGGGTTAAACCCGCAAGAGGAAGCATGTCGAAGTCACGCCCCGAGCGGAACAGAGCATCGGCCAGTCGAAGAGTGTGCCGGAAATAAACATTATCATCAGCCGTGCCATGAACCAAAAGGAGCGGGCGACGCAAATCTTTGGCCAGCGGTAACAACGAGGCTTTTTCGTAGGCTTTTTTACTTTCGGGCAACAGCCCCATGTAGCGTTCGGTGTAATGAGTATCGTAATCTTCCCAATCGGTCACAGGGGCACCGGCCACCGCAGCATGGAAAACATCGGGCCGTTTGAGTACCGCCAAGGCACTCATGTAGCCGCCGAATGACCAACCCGTGATCCCCACTCGTGACAGGTCCAGTTCCGGAAATTTTTCTCCCAAAGCCTTCAGACCGGCAACCTGATCATCCAAGGTCACGTCGGCAAATTTTTGGTAGATCGCCCATTCCCAAAGACTGTCGCGACCGGGCGTTCCTCGATTTTCGATGGCAACCACAATAAAGCCTTGGTCGGCCAACCATTGCGGAATGAGCCAGTTCCTCTTTGCTTTCACCACATGCAGATGATGAGGCCCCCCATACACATCGACAATCGCAGGGTATTTTTTCTTCGCATCAAAGGTACGGGGGCGAACAACCGAAGCAAAGAATTTTTGCTTTTCGATCTCAAGAGTGAGGAACGATACATTCGGATGGAAATGAGGTTCTTCTGCCACACTGGGTAAGTCGGCGATTTTTTGCCCCTTTTTGAAAACCGTATTCGTCGGCAGAAGAGTCGGCGTGGTGGTATTCAAAACAATCGTATCATGTGGGATCGAAACCGAAGCACTATATTGACCGGCCGTTTCTTCTCCCCAGATTTTTTCGATTCGGAAACCGGTAGCGGCATCGTATTTCAACTGGGCAATGAGGTTGCGTGTGGTATCGATCTCCTTTGTTGACGTTCCGGAAATCACAATTTGACCGCTTTGAGGTTCCGAGGCCAAAATCTCCTTAACAAAGAGTTCTTTGAACGTGGCCGAGATTTTGGCACCTTCTGGAGTGACTTGGGCCACGGTCAGAAAAATTCCCTCGGGGGTTCGCTGTTTCCAAAAGAAGGATTGCCGATCCGAAAACCAAATTGGGGTATCTTGAGCGACTTCCAGAAAAGCATTCGGTGGGCAGGTCTCTTTCAAAAGAGGGGTTCGCCGAGCCGTTTGCGGATCGATCAGATAAAGCGTGTGCTTTTGATGGTTCCGAGCTTGCAAAACGATCGTGAGCGGCCCGTTCTTATCCCAACGAACCGCAGTCAGATATTCATATTCGTTCCGATCCCATTCAACCCATTTCGTTTCTCCTCCGGTGACCGAGACGATTCCGAGCTGGACCTGCACATTTTTTTTACCCGGTCGCGGATAGTACTGAGGAAAGGGAGAACGTTCGGGGTAGGTGGAATCGGCAACGAACCATTGCTCGACGCCGTGATGATCTGCCTGAGCGTAGGCCAAAAATTGAGCATCGGGCGACCACCAATAACCGGAAAAACGGCCCATCTCTTCTTGAGCCACAAATTCGGCAAGACCGTTGGTTTTCACTAAAGTGCCCCCTTGGGTCACGGGAGTTTCTTTGTTCGTTTCGAGATCGTAAACATAAAGGTCGTAATTCAGAACGTAGGCGATTTTGTGACCTTTGGGAGCAAATTTCGGATCGATCAGGGTCCCCTTACCGGTCGAAAGTTCTTGCGTCTTCCCACTTTCGCGATCGTACAAAAATAGCTTGCCCGATAAGGGAAGCAGAATTTTTTTTCCATCGGGCGAGAGTTGATATTCGGCAAATCCCCCTGCCGATAAACGCATTCTTTCACGGCGGGCCTTTTCTTCAGGGGTGAGCTTTTCTTCAGTATCTTTGAGAACCTGTTCCGCAGTGAGAAGTTCCTTGGTTTGCCCCGATTCAAGATCGAATTGATACAAAGCTCGTTTTGGGGATTTGGCACCGGAACGAAGGAATAAAACGTGTTTCCCATCGGGGGTGATTCGGGCAGAAACAGGCCGACCCAAGAGAAAACCACGAGTTTCCCCATAAGTTTTGAGAAAGGCCGAGTCTAACGGTATAGCCGATTGCACAGGGGGATTCTCCTGACCGAGGGACACACCGAACAGGTACAAACAATAAAGAAGGGTGAAGGTAAAAGCCCGCATTTTCATATTTTAAAAAAGGGAATTGAGATTTTCGTTTCGGTTGATTATGATACATTTATAGAAAATTTTGCTTTTCGGGATGAAGGATCGTAAATATGTCGCCCGAAATGCCGAATACCGTCTTAGATCGGTAAAATTTCACCCCACACCGGAGTAACGGTTATGTCAATTGAAGATGTCAAGAAACGCTTTGTGGACGAGATCAAACTACGAGCCTACGACGATAAGTACGTCGATAAAGGCGAAGAGCGAGAGATCCTCCAGATTGCCTTGGCCCAAGGAATCAGCCTTGATTCTGCCCGAGCCGCCCTTGAACAAGTCTGCGAACATCAAGGCTATGTTCTCGAAAGCAAACTCTTGAAATCGATTAAACTGCAGGTCGAAACCGCAGCGGGCAACGATGGCAAAGTTGACCAAAAAGAGTTCGAGCTGATCTTCCAAAATGTGAAACGGGAAGCCCAAGGCAAGAAAAACGATCGAGAAATTAAGAAAATGATCGTGACCGTGATGGAAGACACTGGCCTGAACAAAGTGAAAACGGGCTGGTTTAGCAACTGGTACGCCGACCTGAAGAAAGATTTGGGAATGTAACCATTCTTCCTGTGGCACCTCACCCAACAATAATAAATAAAAACCAAAAACAATAACGAAGCTCCTTGAGGTTAGCCTTAGGGAGCTTCGTTCGTTAATGGGGGGTAACTCCTCATTGCGAGTACTTCCCCCATCACCTCAAGGAATCTAGGAAGCAGTGCCTTTTCTTTCAGAACAAGATTCAGTGGGTAGTATTGAAACTCAATGAGCAGGCTATGCCTGTAAGAGAGAAGAGGGAGCAGAACACGATTCAGAGGGAAAACGGGTGGGATTAATACTCAATCCGATTACGACCCAGTCGTTTGGCATCGAGCAACTTTTCATCGGCCCGACGGATTAGGTCTCGCGGGGTAGCCGTTCCATCGAGGGGGCATTCTGCCACACCAATGCTAATGGTCAGCCGGAACGCTTGCTCCTCAAAGCGGAAGGTGTGGTTTCGCACGAGGTTGAGGATGCGTTCCGCGACTTCGACCGCTTGTTTCAGCGGAGTTTCCACCAAAACGAGGGCAAACTCTTCGCCGCCGTAACGGGCAAATAAATCTTCGCGGCGAACAATTTTGCGGATCAGGCCGGCCATCTCACGGAGGGTAAAATCGCCACCAAGATGCCCGAGTTGATCGTTCACCGACTTAAAGCGATCGATATCGAACAAAATCAGCGACAAGGGGCGTTTGTGTCTTGAGGTACGGAGAACTTCTCGATCAAGAAATTCGTTGAAGTATCGCACATTATGAATCTGAGTGAGGGCATCGATAATGGTAAGCCGATAAATTTCCTCATGATAGTCGGCCTCAACATTTCCCCCCGTTAGATAGCGAAAAATACAATTCCCAATCCGAAGGTAATCCCCATCCTTCAAAAGCAAAGGCTCACCGGTTTGGGAAGATTTATCATTCACATACGTTCCGTTTGTGCTTTGCATATCCAGAACGTAGTACTCGCCCTTGATTTTTTCGAGCCGCGCATGTCGACGTGAAACCGACGTATCGGAGATGCGAATATCGCATTCATCGCCTCGGCCAATGATCATGGGTTGATCGGACAGATTGAATTTTGTACCCATCCATTGACCCACGGGGTAGATCATCACCAAACACGACGATCGTTGGCTAGGATTCTGGTTCAAATCCGCTCGAGTGATGACAGTATCGACCAGTTTTTCCATAGCACTAAACGAAGCCGTTGAAAGGTTCGGATTAAAGGTTCGGGGTTTCGGTTGCACAGTCTATCCCTTATGTATAAAGCCCATGAACCTTACTGGGGATTGGTTACGATCAAAATTTACTAAATCCATAGAAATTATCACTCTGTTAGAGTAAACCAATGGAAAATAGTTTCTGTTAATCATCAACTTATACCCCTTATCGAAGATTTTATCTTATGATGAACCGATTTTGCAACGGCAGCGTCATAATTCGTGACAGAATCTTACCCGATGGTGAAGTTCTCACGTTGGATGACCGCATTGTTGAGGTTGGGCCTTCTACGGGTTCCAGTCCCGGTATCACTTTGATAGACCTCGAGGAGGGATATTTACTTCCTGGTTTTGTTGACCTCCATGTCCACGGCGGACTTGGGGCAGATTTTATGGATGGAACCGAGGAGTCTTTCTCAACAGTTTTACAAGCTCATTCTTATCATGGTACAACCAGTTTGACACCCACCAGTACTGTTGCGCCAGCCAATCAAATCCTAAAATTTTTAGAGCTGACCAAAAAATTTTTAAATCATTCGCATAATGGTGCCCGTGTTTTAGGGGCACACCTTTATGGCCCTTATTTTGCACCTGAGGCTCGGGGGTGTCATCCTGCCGATTCTTTGCGTCCTCCCAGTCACGATGACTACAAGGCCTATTTAGCTTATGCCGATGCGATTCGGACTGCGACTGTAGCCCCAGAGCTTCCGGGCGCCCAAGAGTTCGCTCAGGCTTGCCAACGGGCAGGCATCCGCCTCAACGTCGGGCATTCGCACGCTTCCTTCGCACAAGTGGAAACCGCAATTGGTTGGGGCGTCCGCCATGTCGATCATCTTTTTTGTGCCATGTCCGATCGGGCACGCATGAAATTGCAACAACCCTATCCGATGCGGGGCGGTGTGATGGAGGCCACTCTTTATTTTGATGAACTCACCACCGAAATTATTTGTGATGGCGTTCATCTCGCACCAGACCTGATTCGACTGGCCTATAAAGTGAAAGGTCCCCAACGCTTGGCGGTGGTCAGTGATACCAGTCGGGCTATGGATATGCCCGATGGCCTCTATATGTTTGGTCACCCAACAAGCGGTCAACAAATCCGTAAGGAAGGCTATCAAGGTTTAACAGTGGATCGCACCGGTTTGGCCTCGGGGGTTGTGGGATTGGATTATGCTTTCCGTGTGTTTCTCAATGCCACCCGAGCTTCTTTAGTGGATGCCGCTCAGGTCTTTTCACTCACCCCCGCACGGATTCTCGGGCTAGAATCCTTGATCGGGAGTATTGAGGTGGGGAAGAAAGCCGATCTGCTTGTCTTCGATCGCGACTTCAATCTAAAACGGGTCTTCATCAACGGTCGGGAAATCGCACGGCCTTTTTAGATTCTCAAACTTATCGCTTGAAGGCCCGATAGGTTTGATAATTCACGTCGGTTCCGGTGTAGCTAAACTTGGTGGCCTTCCCATCTCGATCGCATTCAATCACACGCCGATTATTCTGATCGCCAATGAGAGTATTCCCGTTGCGGAGCCGTTGAACAGAAGAAGTATATCCAAAGTTAGCCTGAAACTTTTCCGGCTTACCCGTTTCGAGATCGAATTCGCGTATACTGGTCCCGCCGCCGATGAGAACTTTCCCGTTTGGTAGAACATCCAATGCCCCGTAATAATTGACCCCGTCGTTGACGGCTTGGAAGTTTTTGAGTTCCTTTCCTTCCCGAGAAATTTTTATGACAACCCCGTTATTATTGAGAAGAACATACTCCCCGTTTTTCAGGCGAACCCCCGCACAGATGTCCCCGAAATTTCGGTTGTAGGAGAAGACCTCTTTCTTTTCTCGATTGAACTCTTTGATTCCCTGCCGACCGACGGCCCAAACATTCCCATTCGGAAGTTTTCCACAAGCCACCGGTTGGGGGATAGTCACAGTCCAATGAGTAGTGTTGCCGTTAATGTCTCGTTCCACAATGCGACTGGTGTTTTGTTCAGCGACGAGAATGCGTTGGCCGGGGAGAATATGGGCATCGGTCGGAAATTGAACATTCTCGACTTTCCAGCGTTCTTTGCCATCAGGCCCCAAGGCCACGATCCGTCCGCCACGACCACGATTGCTATACTCCAAAACGAGAATCAACCCATATTCCTGATCGTTAGAATCCAGTTTCGCGAGGTCAATTTTATCAGCATTCTCTTTGAGCCATTTTTGCCATTCTTCGACAGCTTTATCCTTCGAGGCTTTGTCGTTGCCGAAGCCAACACTGGGTGCTTTCTCCCCTGCAATGCGGAACAACAATTCTTCCCCGCGCCAGAGTTTATCGACGCTATTTTCCGCAGTGATTTTGATCAGATCGCCCAAAAGTTCTTTATCCCGAGTGTTCAGAATCAAGGCTGCTTGGATTCGCAGACGATTTTCTGGGTCCTTCTCGGCAGTGACAAACTTTTTCATTTTGGCAATGATCTCTTTATCTTTGGAGAAAGCAAAGGCTTCGGCGGCGGCCCCACGGATCAAATCGTTCTTAGAATCCAGAGCTTTTTCTAATGTGGGTGAAGGTTTACCATCAATCAAGGCGAGTTTCGCAAGGGAGCCGCGAATATCGTCGGCCAGAGCTTCATCCTCGGCAGAGGGGAGATAATTCAACATGACCTCGACAATTTCATCACCTTTTTTTGTGCCCAACAAACGGAATGCAGCGCCAAGAATGGCCCGAGTGGGGACTTTCTCAATCGCTTTCAAGGCAGCGTCTGCCCGCCAGACCACTTCCGGATCACTATCTTTCAATGCTTGTTTCAACAGGCCAATAGCTGGCCCACTCATTTTGCTTAGTTCTTCCGAGGCCTCCTCGCGGGTTTTGAAATCATCGTCGCCGAGTTTTTTAATCAACCCGATAATCTTGACCCGATCCGTTTCCGAGGCCGACAAATTCTTGATGAAAGCTAACATCGCTTCCACCTCATCTTTAATACCGGCCGCCTGAAGAGTTTTTAGGTCCTCCTTGGTTTGATCGAATTTTTCTTCTTCAGGATTCTTTTTATCCTTTGGAGTGGTTTTGGAGTCATCCTTTTTGTCTTTGATAATTTGTGCCGCAGCAGGGGGATTGAGAGATAACAGAGTTAAACCCAGTCCCAAAACGGCTAAGAAGGCAAACAGACGCATACCAAAATACCCCCTAAGGTTGATCATCAGTAAAGTTTTATCTTAGCTGTTCGACCACGGAAAGGGGAACAGTAATTCTTAACCTTGTGACGATTCACTGACAAATTTGTAACCAACAAACACCCTCGGAGGCTGCTAAGTGAAGAGGGTCTTCAACTTGGGGAGAAAACCCGAGTGCACAAAACATGAGCGATATTTTAACGGGAAGAGGAACCCCGAGTGGGAAGGAAGAAGGGAGATTATTTATCGTGAAACGGTTTTTTTTCACGATACAAGGCAAGGCGTTGGCGGGGACCGTCGCCTTCTTCCTTGACATAAAAGACGTCATCGAGAACTTTAGTCTGATATTTAATCGCCTCGTCAAATTGGCCTAATTCCGCATAAGCGGCAGCGAGGGCCTCTAGACATTTGCCGTCTCGGTATTTTGTGGCTTTGCAAGCGATGGTGGCAGCTTCCAAGGCCCGTTTGCCATCGCGAATTTTTTCATCCGGTGCCGTGGCCAGTACGCGGGCCAAATTGGCATGGACATGCGGGACGTTGGCTTCGACTTTCAACACTTCTTCAAGGTCCTTCAAGGCCAAGTCGAATTTCTTAGTTCGGATGTACGATTCACTTCGATTAAACAGAGCAAAATAGTATTTGGGGGCCGTTTTCAAAATCTCGGTGAACTCGTCGATGGCTTTGTCGTACTCTTTCCGTTTGTTGTAACATTCCCCCCGATTGTTCTTCCAAGCGGTGGAATCGGGATTGAGTCGAACCGCCTCGTTGGCATCGTGAAGGGCATTATTCAACTCACCCGCCGCCATATAAGCCCAGCAGCGACAGGAAATGGCCCGCTCGTTGGTCGGTTCCCTTTCGATGATTTCGGTAAAGTATTTGATGGCTTCTTTGGGGGTGAGGATGTTCTCGCGTTCGACCCAGATTTCGGCATTATCGTGTGCCAAACAAACGTAATCTTTCTCGACCGCGAGAACTTTCATATCGAGATAGCGAACCAAAAAGCGAACCGGCTCGAATCTCCCGTCGCTGGTTTTTTCATAGGTTGTGACATTGCTTTGTTTCAGACAAACGTACATCCCGATAATGGAATTCTTCGGGGGTGCCGGTGCGGGAGCAGCCAGTGAAAAAACTAAAGAAATCGTGGCCAAGCCGGAAAACATATTTTAACCTCCGGTTCAATATGCCTATTATATTTGTAGATTGTGAGTTGTCCTCTTCCCACACATTCCAATTATCATCCCAACACAGTGAACACTATGTTCGATTTTTTAACACCAGCGAATGTGATTCTAGGCTTAAAAATAGCGGTAGGAGCCGTCACACTCATTTTCCTAGCCTCGACCATATCGATTCTGCTCAAAAAAAAGAAGCTCCATGGTTTGCTCAACACCATTTTCTTCGCCTTGACGATGACCGCAGTCATAGCGTTCGAGGTGATTATTCGTTTTATCCTTCCCGACCTGACGGCTCAGTTTTCTCCCGAAGCGAAACGAGCTTTAGGAATCCATCTTTTCTTCTCGATACCGTCTGCTCTGCTTTTACCAGCGATGCTCTGGACTGGGAAGAAACATCATCGCTTGCATGTTCCCCTTGCGGTGGTTTTCTCCACTTTATGGATTGGCACGGTGGTGACGGGGATATTTTTCTTGCCCCATGATTAGTAAACCGGATCGATCACTCGTGGGATTGATTTCATGAAGGATCGCTTGTGGCGGCCTTGGAGAGAGGTCAGGTAAAAAGAATCAAATCGTATTGCTAATCGGATTTCAAGTTGAGAGAATAGGCATCATTCGCCCCCCCGAGAGGATTTCGATTGCAGCCCCCACCCCTTCCTCGGAACAATCGACCTAATCCAGAAGAACCCCATTCGTCGCAGCGACCCCGTGGGGAACCCCCTCCGATTCCTTCGGCTTCGGTACGCTCTACCCTCCCTGCTCGTCCTGCCGAAGCGCCACCGCTTCCTCCTTCACGCAAAAACCGTTACAACCAAGGTTGGGGGAATGCTCTGTTTCGTTGGGAATTATTGCGGGCCGGTCGTAAAATTAGTTTCTTGGCGATCGGTCGATTTATTTTTGGGGGAATGCTTTTGATTGCGATGTGGGCGTTGTGGAATGCCCAGTATCAAGATGAAACCGCTTTCAAAGGGGACGCCACACAGATTCAGAAAGAATTAGCGCAGTTCTCGAGAAATTTCTCGATCACGTTCTTCATGGTGCAACAAGTGATCGTTCTGTTAATCACCCCCATTTTCGTAGCGGGTGCGGTATTCGAGGAACGTGAAACTCGCACTGGAGAAGTCTTGTTGACGACGGACCTCACACGGAAGGAGATTTTTCACGGAAAATTGTGGGCTAGGGCCTTGCAAGTGTTGATGGTGGTGGCGGCCGGTGTCCCGATCTTGGCGTTGACTCTCCTGTGGGGGGGGGTGCCCGTTGGGGGAATGATCGTTTGCTACGCGGTGACGTTGTGTACCATCTGCACAGCAGCGGCCGTGGCTGCAGCCGTGAGTGCCGATGCCGAAACCTTGCGTGGGGGGATTTTCGCAGCGTATGGGTACCTGTTTGTTTTCGATGTGCTGATTTTTCCTGCCTCGCCTTTTTTGATGATTCTGGTGGCCCTGAATGCTAATGCCGTGGGATGGACCCTGTGCCCCGGAATTTTCTTCATTGTGGTCCAGCCTCTCGTTCTGTATTTCTCTTTGCGATATGGTTTGCGTTGGCTTCGCCTCGCGATGTTACGCCAACGCAAACGGGTCACCGATTTGATGGCAACCCAACTGGCTCGGCCCCATCCCCCGATTTGGGAGAATCGCCCGTTGCTTTGGAAAGAGTTGTATGTGACGGGGCGAGGCGAGGCCTTTGGCGAAGTTCTTCGAGTGTTACGTTTGTGGTTAATCGCCTATGCCATCATCATGCTTTTGATTCTGGCTGGCGATGGATTTCCAACCGGTTGGCTGGGCACTTGGGGGATTCCTTTAACGTTGATGTTGGTGATGACCAGTACGGGGTTATCCGCAGCTTCAACCATCGCCCGTGAACGTCAAAAATTAACCCTGATTGATCTGTTCATGATTCCTGAAGGCCGACGACAGATTTTGAGAGCCAAATGGCTGGGTGCTTTTTCCAAGGGATTTTGGCCGGCCGTAACGTTGCTGTTTATCAGTATCCTTGCTTTGTTCAATGGGACTTCCGTTTTGGCCCTGCCGTTGATTTTTGTGGGTACCTTGGTTTATACGGTGTTTTCAACCACGCTGGGACTGTGGCTTTCGGTCAAAACGAAAAACGCACTCACGGCGACAACGGCTTGGATGTTAATCATGTCGTTAGGGATTTGTGGCACCTTGCTCATGGCCGATGCCACCAGTGTGCGAACTACGAACCTTAATCTGAACAAGAGTATTTACGTCTATCAGGATTGGACCCGTGTTGTGAATCCTGCCATGGGGATAGCCTCGCTGGCGCTAGATAATCGGGCTTCTCTGAACGATCTTCCTTATTGGACCACAAACATTATGGACTATGTTCGGCCGGCCAATCTCGAACCGCTCACTTGGACAGGGCTGGGGCTACTGATCTATGCTTTGCTTTCTCTGTTCATGTGGTGGAGTCTTTGTCGGCATTTTGAACGGGAAGGTCGCGTGACGGATTAGACTCAAAAGGTCGTGTGACAGATTAGGTTTCAAAATGAGGAGGTTTATCTATGCAAATGGTTCAACTGGGGCGGACAGGGTTACAAGTTTCTCGGCTTTCTCTGGGGGGAATATTCACTTCTTCGTTAGGACCTGGTTTTGAAGAGAGCAAAAAGCTCGTTTTCCAAGCGCTGGATGCGGGGATCAACTACATCGACACGGCCCCCGCTTATGCCAATTCCGAAGAAGTGTTGGGGAAAATTCTCAAGGAAGTTCGGACCCCGATTATCTTTTCCACCAAACTCGGGGGACGTCCGCGACCGTTTGATCCGAAAAATCCCCAGCAACTTCGCCAGTCCGTGACCGAGTCGCTGAAACTTCTGAATCGTGAAGTTATTGATATTCTTTTGATTCATGAACCCGATCGCCCTCGACAATATCCTTGGTGGAATTCGGTTGACCCGCTTCAAGGACCCGTTTTGGATGTTCTGAATGATCTAAAGAAACAGGGTTTGATTCGCTTCATGGGATTAGGGGGAACCACCTCGACGGAGTTGGCGTACCTTGTGAAAACGAACCTGTTTGATGTGGTGCTTACGGCCTTTAATTTCTCCCTGTTATACCGTGAAGCGAGTCGAGAAATTCTCCCAATGGCCCAAAAGCACCAAATGGGGATTGTGCTCGGCTCGGTTTTGCAACAAGGAGCCTTGGGGGGGCGCTTCGATGAGGTGGTTCGTCGGAAGCCCATTTGGTTGAGTGAAAGTCGGCGGCAACAATTTTTAGCCTTGTACCAATTCCTTGACGACAGCGGCCTAGGGATTGTCGAAGCGAGCTTGCGCTGGGCCATTTCTCGCCCTGAAACGCAGACGATTCTCATTGGCGCTAAGACGGCCGATCATTTGGAAACCTCGGTCAAAGCAATCGCTCAAGGCCCCCTTTCACTCGATCAACTCATGCGACTGGATGAAATCGCCCAAATGGTTCCCAATCGCCCCTTTGAGGAACCAATGATCTTGCCGATGGAGCAACCCGATTCTTATTGGGGACCGGGACCGGCTAATCTGGCGACGGGGGTTCCCGTCGGTCAAGGATTATAAACGAAACGATTCGGGGAGAATTTGTAGAAATGCGAACGAATTCCCTTGTTCCGATCGGGGTGGGATGTCACAATATATTCATCATTTCTGATGCGGAGAGAAGAGGATGATTGCACGGTTAATTCCTCTTGATGGAAGTCCACCGATTGATGTTCAAAAAGATTTGATTGTAATCGGTCGGAGTGAGGATTGCGATCTACGAATTGAGCATAAAAGTGTCTCCAAACTTCATTGTGTGCTAACCCGCACCGATGGGTTATTGATGCTTCGCGATCTCGGTAGTACCAATGGCACTCGGGTGAATGGCCAACGTGTCCGCCGTGCGACCCTTTTGCCAAACGATCAACTTCATTTTGCCAGTGTGGGCTATAAAGTTTTCATCGGCGTCGCCGATGAACCTGCCCCCAAGATCGAAGTGGAATACACCCAACAACTTAATGCCGAAGATGTGCAAAGGTTGGCCAAAAAAGCGGAAACCCCTGGAGACCTCGATAGCGATATTGATCTCGATATTCCTTTGCTGCAAGCGAATTCTCTCCCCGATGTGTATCCCGACAAAGAACCCTAAGGCCAGTGTGGAACCAGCAAGATTCCTCCTGACGAGTCGAGTGAGGTTTTGAAACGTAGGGGTTTGAGCAACTACAGACTGGATTCATGCGGATTTTCCACGTCTTTGCAGCCCGTTTGAGAATCACTTTGATTAGGTGAGAACGTTCAGGGTTTTGGTAGTTTTGTGGAATCTCAAACCTCGGGTATCAAACCCTTGGCAGACACTTTCCGCAACGAAAACATTTCTTTCCTGAACCAAACGCTTGGTAGAAGGTCTTTAAGTTCTAATAATACGAAATCAACAAAGGAGCTGGGGTGGCAAATCAACAAGCGAATTATGGTTCCTCGTCGCGTTCGGGAATTCTGTTTGGCTTAGCTGCTTACGGGTCTTGGGGACTCGTTCCGCTTTATTTCAACGAGATGGTCTACGGCGTTTCGCCGATCGAAATTTTAGCCCATCGGATTATTTGGTCGGCCGTTTTGTTGAGCTTGTATTTGACCCTATTCAGGCAATGGAAGGTTCTGGGGGCCGTCGTTCGGGATCGATCCAAACTCATTCGCTTGAGCTGTTCGGCTTTTTTGGTGGCAGGGAATTGGTACTTCTACGTTTTTAGTGCGACTACAGGACAAATTAGCCAAGCCAGTCTGGGCTATTTCATTTTGCCGTTGGTGAATGCGCTCGTGGGAGTGACCTTTTTTGCCGAGAAATTACGCTGGGGCCAAGGGCTAGCCCTTGCGTTTGCCGTGCTTGGCGTTACGGTAATGACTTGGCAACTAGGGGTGTTACCGTGGTTGGCCTTGATCTTGGCTGCGTCGTTTGCTGCTTACGGGATCGTAAGAAAAATCACTCCGGTGGATGCCCTGATCGGCTTAGCGGTGGAGACCATGCTTCTCAGCCCCGTCGCCTTGGCCTTATTGGTTTATTGGCAATATACAGGGGAACTTCATTTTGGTAAACACGGCCTTGCCAAGGACCTTTCTATCGTGTTTTCCGGAGTGATTACCACCGTCCCATTGGTTTGTTTCGCCGCGGCCATGCGAAGACTACCTTTGGTCACCATTGGCTTTTTGCAATATCTTTCGCCGACTTTGCAATTTCTTCTGGCGGTTTTGGTCTACCGGGAACCCTTTGGGTTGGATCGGCAAATCAGTTATACGTTCATTTGGTTGGGTGTCGTTATTTTTGCAGGGGATGCCTTGATGAAGGGGCAGCAGGCCCGTGCCTTAAAGGCCAAATCAACTCGCAGCAAAGAAATCCACAGCGAATCCCCTAAACCGATAGGGATGAGTCAGTCTCGTTGAGTAGGAAGTTAGCCTCATTGAGGAGAAAAAGTCAGACTCATTGAGGAGAAAATGAGTTTCGTTGAGTAGAAAAAAGGGGTGCTCAATCGGGACTCGGATAGGAGCAATCTAGAAAAATCGCAAGTGCCCCCCTTGCCGAAGTAGTGAAGAGGTTGCACAATTTTTCAAATACCCTAGAATGGTGTTTTCGGTTATGCAGACTTGGTATGGTCGGCGGTAACCATGATAGAGTTGATGTTAGTTGGTTGCTTGAGGTCAGGCTTTTATGGCGATTACGAAGGAACGGAAGGCAGAATTAATCGGACAGTTTCGTCGCGCGGATGCCGATAGCGGCTCACCTGAAGTGCAAATTGCCCTGCTAACCGAACGTATCAACAATCTGACCGAGCATATGAAAGCGAACCAGAAAGATCATGCTTCGCGTCGTGGTCTTTTGAAAATGGTTAGTAGACGGACCGATTTGTTGAAATATCTTCAAAACACAGATCGAAGTCGTTATCTCGCTGTCATCCAGAAACTCGGCCTGCGGAAATAATTATAATTCTGCCGAAGTCTGTTTTGCTCGTGTCGTTGTGCTTTCTGTATCGTCACCAACTTGGGTGATTTGACTCGTTTTGATACGAACCCGACTCGACCTAGCAACCAACAGACGTCCTCATCATGGCAAGTCCGTTGATCCTACCACTAACTTAGTGTGAGGATTTTCTTCGTGGCGGTTACTCAAGTCCAACGCACCATTGGTGCGCATACTTTATCTCTACAAACTGGCAAATGGGCCAAACAAGCCTCGGGGGCTGTGGTTGTTCAACTCGGTGAAACCCTCGTGTTGGTGACAGCCGTGGAAGGTACTGCTCGACCAGGCGCGGATTTCTTTCCGCTTCAAGTTGAGTATCGAGAAAGAACCCATGCCGCAGGGAAATTTCCTGGGGGGTACATCAAACGCGAAACCCGCCCCACCACGAAGGAAACCTTAACTTCACGCTTGATCGATCGTCCTCTTCGGCCTTTGTTTCCTGCCGATTACTTCAACGAAGTGCAAATCATGGCCACGGTGCATTCTGCCGATAAGGAGAACGATCCGGATGTTCTCGGCATGATCGGTGCCAGTGCCGCTTTGCATATCTCTTCGATGCCTTTTACGAAAGTAACCGGCTCCGTTCGGGTCGGGCGAGTCGATGGGCAATTGGTTGTCTTCCCCACACATTCCCAAATGGAAAAGAGCGATCTCGATTTAGTTGTTTCGGGAACCCGTGATGCGGTGGCGATGATCGAAGGCTTCGCACGCGAGTTTACCGAAGATGATATGCTCAAAGCCATCGAATTTGCTCATGCACAAATCATTGAAATCATTGAGCTAATTGAAGAACTTCGCACCAAAGCAGGGCTAGGCAAGAAACCCAAACCCCCCGAGCCTGAAGCCAACCCCTTGAAAAAAATCTTTACCACCAAACACGCCAAAGAACTCACCAAGCGAAAACTCACCAAGGCCAAGCTCGAACGCTACGCCAAGGTGAAAGAATTCAAAGAGACTCTTAAGGAAACCTATCTCGGGGAAGATTCCAAATATACCGAAAGCCAATTCAATCAAGCATGGAGCTTTCTGGAAGAAAAGGTTTTCCGTGATCTCATCCTCGATGGGAAACGGCTCGATGGTCGGGGCTTCAAAGAAATTCGCCCCCTCCTTTGCGAAGCAGGCGTCCTTCCCAGAACGCATGGCTCGGCATTATTCCAACGGGGCGAGACCCAAGCACTCGTCACCGCGACCTTGGGGACCGTCTCCGACGAACAAAAGGTCGAATCGCTGGAAGGGGAGTACAGCAAAAAGTTCATGCTCGATTATAACTTCCCGCCGTTTAGTGTCGGTGAATGTAAGCCGATCCGCGGACCGGGCCGCCGAGAAATTGGACATGGGATGTTGGCAGAACGCTCCCTGAAAGCGGTTCTCCCCGCTCCGGAAGTTTTCCCTTACACCATCCGCTTGGTCTCCGAAATTTTGGAATCGAACGGGTCTTCTTCGATGGCCTCGGTCTGTGGGGGAACGCTCGCCCTGATGGACGCAGGGGTCCCCATCCGCCGACCCGTCGCAGGTATCTCGATCGGTCTCGTGAAAGATGGCAAAAAGGCCCACATCCTGACCGATATTCAAGGGGACGAAGATCACTACGGCGACATGGATTTCAAAGTGGCCGGCACGGGGGTAGGGATCACCGGCATCCAATTAGACCTGAAGATCGAAGGCATCGAAATTCCGTTAATCAAAAGCATATTAGAACAAGCGAAGGAAGGGCGTAAAGAAATTTTGCGAACCATGCTCACGACCGCTTTGGGCAAGCCCCGTAAAGAACTCAAGAGCACTGCACCACGCTTGTTGACCTTGAAGATCAATCCCGAGAAGATCGGTCTGTTGATCGGGCCGGGTGGGAAAACCATCAAAGCGATTCAAGAATCCACCGGTGCCAAAATCGACATCGAGGATGACGGAACCGTTTACATTGCTCACAGTGACGCAGCCGGCGCCGAAATGGCCAAGGCGAAGGTGGAAGCGTTGGTCGAAGAGGTTCAGGTGGGCAAGGTTTATACCGGAAAGGTCACGGGTATTAAAGAATACGGAGCCTTTATTGAAGTGGTTCCGGGTAAGGATGGTCTTTGTCACGTCTCGGATTTGGCGCATGAATACATTGCTCGGGCAGAGGACGTGGTTAATGTGGGGGACATCGTTCAAGTGAAAGTTCTCTCGATCGATGAACAAAATCGAATTAAACTCAGCCGCAAGGCCCTAATCCCTGCCCCTGTGGGGGGGGCAGCTCCTCCAGCCCATGCCAATAGTGGCGGCGGCGGATCGCGGGACGGCGGCGGGCGAGAGGATCGGGGTGGACGCGGGGGACGAAGCAGCCGTCGCGATAAAGATCGTCGCTAACATGACTCGGCCTTACCAATTTCCTTAGGATTCTCGATACACCTTGATATTTCGTTACCAAGTTTGAACCCTTGGAAGAATCATTCTTTCGCGGCCTATCCCTTATGATTTCCAAGGATGTTCCTATCTCAACCAGAATTATAACGTTTGAACCAGAATCATAATGTTTGAACCAGAATCATAACGGGCTTTACGAAAAAATAAAGGATTCGTTTCCTGCTTAAGAGTTTTGGATTGTGTTGGGTTGATCTTGTTGACCACCTCGAAAAAATCAAAGGATTCCTTCACTTCTACACAGGTTCCGTTTCTATGAATAGAATGATGCCGTAACTCCATTTGGGATTTTACGTTATTTAGCTTTTGATTCGAGTGAAACCTATGCCAGTAGCTGTGTCGGTCCCTTCTTTTGGCGAATCTGTTTCAGAAGTGAAACTGCTCAAGTGGCTCAAACCGGAAGGGAGCTACGTCAATCGAGATGAACCGATCTGCGAAATGGAGTCGGAAAAGGCCACAGAAAATGTGACGGCTCCTGCGGCAGGCACGCTGAAATATGTGGCGGCGCAGGGTGCCACTTTACAAATCGGGGCGATTGTAGCCAGTATCGATGATAAAGCCCCCCCCCCCAAGGCGGCTCCGACCCCGCCCACCACAGGGAGCGTGGCCTCTCCCGCTCGGGGGAATGTGACTGCGGAAACCAGTTCGCCAGCGACTTCGGAAAAGATTCTTTCCCCAGCGGCACAACGTCTCGCGGCGGAGGAGAAAATTGATCCGGCCACGATTATCGGAACAGGGCGTGGGGGACGAATCATCAAGGAAGATGTTCAGGCGGCCGCACAAGAGCAAAAAGCTACCGCCAGCAACGGAAGCCGTGCCCCATCGGCTCCATCGGCCCCATCGACGGCCCCGACAGGCTCGACGGCGACTGCGGCTCCTTCTACTACCTCTTCGGGAACGCGCAGCATTCGACGCGAACCAATTTCCCCCTTGCGGGAAAGGATCGCCAAACGGCTTGTCGAATCGCAGCAGACGACAGCAACCCTGACGACCTTCAATGAGGCCGATATGTCGGCCGTCATGGCTGCCCGAGAGAAATACAAGGATAAGTTCAAGGAAAAACATGGCGTCGGGCTGGGCTTTATGTCGTTTTTCGTCAAAGCCAGTATCGAGGCTCTCAAGGCATTTCCGGCCGTGAATGCTCGCATTGATGGCACCGACGTGGTGTACCAAAATTTCTACGATATTGGGGTAGCCGTCAGTACCGAGCGAGGTTTAATGGTCCCTGTTATTCGCGATGCCGATGCCCTGAGTTTTGCGGGAATCGAGAAAAAGATCGTTGAGTTAGCTCTGAAAGCACGGGATGGGAAACTGGCGACCTCCGAACTTCAAGGGGGGACGTTTACGATTACCAACGGCGGCATTTTCGGCTCCATGCTCTCGACCCCGATTCTTAATCCTCCGCAAACGGGGATTCTGGGAATGCACTCGATTCAGAAACGGGCGGTTGTAGTCAATGATCAAATCGTGATTCGACCAATGATGTACTTGGCCCTATCGTATGACCATCGTTTGATTGATGGTCGAGAAGCGGTCCAGTTTCTGGTCCGTATCAAAGAGTGTATCGAAAATCCCGAACGAATTTTATTTGAAGTCTAGGAGACCCTTCCATGCGTTGTTCCGCCGCAGTGTGTTCCTTGATGATGTTGTTTCTGCTTCTAAGTGAAGTGGCCTACCCCCAACAAATCAAGGATAAGAAAGAGGGTCGCTACGAATGGAAATCGAAACACGATCCCAACGGGATTGGAAAATTCTACATGGGGCGAGAAATTGCCCATGTGATGGGGCATTTGGGAGCCTCTTGGTTGGAACGTCCTCAACGTGAAGAAGAAGAAGCCCCCAGTAAACTGATCGAAGCCCTGAACATGAAAGAAGGGGACGTGGTTGCCGATATTGGCGCGGGAACGGGGTATCACGTTTTTCGGATGGCCCCCTTGGTTGGAAAAACCGGTAAAATTTATGCCGTCGATATTCAGCCTGAAATGCTCGATATGATCAAAGCCAAAGCGACCAAGAAAAAAGTCGAGAATATCGAACTCATTCTGGGCAAGGAAGATGATCCGAAACTGCCCGAAGAAAAGATCGACCTCATCTTGATGGTCGATGTGTACCATGAATTTGCCTACCCCTATGAAATGACCGAGAAGATGATTAAGGCCCTTAAACCTAGTGGTCGTCTGGTATTTGTGGAGTTTCGCAAAGAGGACGAAAAGGTTTTGATCAAAGAAGTTCACAAAATGAGCGAAGCCCAAGTTCTTAAGGAAATGGCCGAGTTCAAAGAGTTACGGCACATCGAAACTTATAAAAAACTCCCTTGGCAGCACATGATTTTCTTCGAGAAAAAAGCACTCAAAAAATGACCCCTCACTGCGATTCGTTTTTTCTTCTGGCTGATCGAATCTGCATGAGCGATTCATATTTTCTTCTGGCTGATCGAAACCAAAGCGGCGATCTCGAACTTTTGCCGGTTAATCCTTCCCGATGATTCAAGCTCTATTGTTCAAGGGACTTGCGAACCATCCGGTGTATCCACTTGGCTGAGCGCCATTTCTCTTCGAGATGTTTAGGGGAGTTGGAGTAGTGTTTTCAGGATCGGTCCTGCGTGTTTGGGCGGCGGGGATTTATCATCTCCTTCTTTCGGGCTGGGGCGTTCCACATGCACCCCGCATAAAATCAGTTCCCCTTTCCCAACCGCTCGACTGAGCAGGCCACTGGAACCATCCGGATAAGTGGCCAAGGTGATGGTGCGGGTCCCTTCGTGAAAAAACGGGCCGCCACTGTAATAGGTTTCGACTTTGGGTAATAAATCTAAACCACGTTTTTTACCTTCCTCGGTCAAAGTAAGTTGGAAAGCACTGGGTTTGGGGAAGGAAGCCCCTCCCTTCACCGGACCAATCGCCACGCCATCGAAGATGCCGATCGGGTAGGGGTATTGTTTTCCTTCGTATTTGACCGTTTTGGAAACGAGGTATGCCCCCGCACAAATCGCTAAGCAACGCCCCCCTTCCGTGATATATTTTTCGATGGCTTTGAGGCCTTTTTCACCCGTGGCCGAGGCTTGGAGAGGTGCCCAACCGCCGGGCAGGATCAATCCTTCGTATCCTTTGAGATGGTCTTCTGTCAAAAGCGAACGATCGATCACACGGCAGGGAATTTTTTCGTTTTCCATGGCTTCGACGATCGAGCAAGCCCCCACATGCCAAACGCCTGCATCGGCAAATACCGCCACACGGGGTTTTGGCTCTTTTCCGTTAGCGATCTTTCTTTCTCGTTTGAGAATCCAACGTAAATTCTGTTCCAAGTTGATGCGATCATACTCCGAGACAAAGCCCGGTACATTCCAAGTTTCGGCAGTCATTCCTTCCAGCGACGTCATCAGAGAAATCATCAGAAGGAAGCTAAATGCAAGGATGCTATGTGGAAGAAAGAAAAATCTTGGCTTGACCCATTTCATATACGGCTCACGGATAAAGATAGCGTTCTCGAATCGTCTTGTTGATTTCAGGAATTTCAGGGGATGACTGCAAATAACTTGGAGACCAAGGATTGCAGAAATTATATCAACACGGGACTTGTGCCTATCTCATCATTCCCTGTTCATCGCAAGAACAGTGCATGAACACAAAAATGACTCCATGACGAAACGTTCCGGTTCACTTTCTGTTCTGTTTGATATTTCAGCTGGTTTCGATTGGGGGCGGTTTCTGTCTCGCTTCTTGGGGGGTAAATTCTAGAATAAATCTATGTATTTATTTCAACCACTCATCGAAGCGATTCAACCACGGATTCAGTATCCTGCTCTCATTGTTATGGGGTCGGCCCATCAGGCCCTTGAGTTTGTCGAGTTCCTTTCTCACTCGGCACCAGAAGGGGGCTTGAGTTGTTACCAAATGGACCTTCATCATGGGACAAAACTCAGCACACTTCTGAAAGAGAAAAACCTTTCCGCAAAAATCGAGTTGCATCCCGATCTTTGGGATGTTCCCGCACAATATCGAACCGTTTTGCTGCCGATCTCGGCACATGGGGAGCGGGAGCTGAAGCTCGATCTGATTGAACAGGCGTATCATGTTCTCGTTGCTGGAGGGCTTTTGATTGCTCTTTCGGAGTATCAGGCAGATCAACTCCTTCCCAAGGCAATGAAAAAAGTCTTTGGCAAATGCAGCCAATTACCTTCGAGCCACAAGGGAAGCGTTTTTTGGGCACATCGTCCGCATGAAGCTCGTCCGCGTCGCCGGCATGAACAAAAATTTCATGCACGTCTCGGCCAAGGCCCCTCACATGAGTTTCTTTCTCGACCCGGAACCTTTTCTTATGGGGAATTCGATAATGGCTCTCGCGCCTTAATCGATTCTGCGGAGATTCGGACGGGGGATCGGATTCTGGATTTAGGCTGTGGTAACGGGGCAGTTGGCATTTTGGCCGCCGATTTAGCGGGTCCGGAAGGGGAGATTGTTTTTGTGGATTCCAATCTCCGAGCGATCCAGTTGACGGAACTCAACGCGAAGTCCAACGGCCTGAGCCGATTTCGGACTGTTGCCACCAGTGAATTTTCTCACCTCGAACCTCATTCTTTCGATGTGATTTTGGCGAATCCCCCGTACTTTGCTAATTCTTGGGTGGCCCAATTGTTCATTGAAAAATCGGCCCCGTTACTCAAACCGGGTGGACGATTTTATTTGGTTACAAAAATGCTCAATCATGTGGTGCCAATGATGGTGCAGACCTTCGGTGAAGAAATTGTTGTGATTGAGCATCGTGGATACAATATCCTCAGTGCCGGCTTACCTTCAGAGAGTTCCAAAGAATGACCGCACAGGAAGTGATTCAACTTCTGGGCTTACAACCCCACCCAATCGAAGGGGGATTTTTTCGGGAAACCTATCGGAGTGAACATCTGATACCCAAGGGGATTTTTACTCCGTATGCGGCCCCGCGATCGGTCTGTACTGCCATTTATTATTTACTGACCCCCGAAACCTATTCTGAAATGCACCGCCTGCCGGGTGATGAGATTTTCCACTTTTATTTAGGCGACCCAGTGGAAATGCTGCAACTGTTTCCCGATGGTCGAACGGAGATTTTAGTGTTGGGTGCCGATCTTCAAGCAGGGCAGAAACCTCAGCACGTTGTTCCTGCAGGGGTTTGGCAAGGAAGCTCGTTGCTGGCAGGGGGAAAATGGGCTTTGCTCGGTGCCACCATGGCGCCGGGCTTTGATTATGCCGATTACGAGCAAGGGCAACGCGAACTTCTTTCAAAGCAATATCCAGAGCAATCGTCAAGGATTACACGTCTCACTCGAAATTGAAAATCAAGTCGGAAGGATTGGGCGGAACTTGCTCGGGGAAATAGCTGATTGATCTTGCTGGTAGAGCTTACCGAGAGAGTTTTGAATCGACCTAGATCATATCTGGTTCGAGAGTCCAATTAGTTAAGATTGGTGACGATCCCATCATTCTTCCCACCGATGGCATTAAAGGTCACGGCATCGATGCTGAAGCGAATGCCACGGACCGAGCCATCCCCCATAAGGGCATTGATTCCGTTGGCGTGAGCCGAACCGAATCGATAGCCTTCCCAGCCCGAGAAGTATCGTTTGTCGGGAACGGGTAAGAAGCCGGTGTAACGAATAATATCGGGGTCCCAACCGTCGCTCCAACCAGCATCATCATGCCAATCGCCGGAGAGGTAGTTGTTGGGGTTCAAAGATTTTTCCGAGATCAAAAGGGTGTTGCTGGTACCGTCGGTAATGCTGGCCATGGTGGACCCAGCCGAGGGGGTACCGGCCCGAGTAATAATTCCTCGATAGTTGGAAGTAGTAGGCAATCCCCAGATATTACCATACCAGAATTGGTCCCAAGTGTTCGGGGCATCGGCAGGGGTGGCGGAGGCATAATCCATCAAGCCACGCCCGTAGGGCCGAGGGGTTTGGTTGGTTCGCCGCGAGGGGCAGAAGAACAACGGAATGTTGTTGTTGAAGGCGGCGCCTGGGTTGGTTTGGTACAGGGTAAAGATGTTGTCCTGTTCGATGTACGGTAACAGTTGGATCGGCCAGCCATTATTCGCCCAAGGAGTCGTTCCCCCACTCGGGAAGGTACCAATCGCATCATGATGGTTGTGCACAGCCAAACCCATTTGTTTTAGGTTGTTCAAGCAACGGGCACGGTTGGCGGCTTCGCGAACCTTTTGCACTGCAGGCAACAATAGCCCGATGAGAATTGCGATGATGGCAATCACCACAAGGAGTTCGATCAGGGTAAATCCCTTTCGATCTCGTCGGAACATCTTCATAAAACACCTCAAGAATAAAGAAGAAAAATCAAAACATCAAAATTCGATCGTTTTGTTTGACAAACCGAATTCTGATTTATGCTCTAGAACGCTCACTTTCTTCGAGATGATTAGGAAGTTAGGAGCGTTATTGTGTTCCCTCATTATCAAACGACTATCAAATTATTCGTAAATACGTTGCAACCCACATTTGACTTGGGTCATTTTGTTGTCTAAGAGTCTATTAGTTGCCAAATGTTGCGACTTCGTTGTTCACTTATCTTAGTCTGGGAATCCCCACCAATACTACTGTGACTTGATAATAACCTCCCAATCTCACCATAAAGTTCAGATTGGGTTTTGGTGTTAGATAAATGTACTCTGTTTCACATAAGTCCTGATGGTGGAGAGAACCTTGGACCTTTCATAAAAGCCTAATCAGAATTCATCAGAGTGTCAACTAAAAAACATGAAATCTACGCCACAACGATCAATTTCTGGTCCTATCGGTGAGAAAATTGAGCCTAAATGATTAAAATTTGATGAAATTACAGCCTTGAAAATCACCATTTCTTCTTAGCAGCCTTGAGCATCTCTTGGGCTTCTTGCCGAGTCGAATCGGTCTTGGCTTCCCCTCTCATCATGCTGGCTAGTTCCTCGATCCGAGATTCTTCTGTGAGAAGGGGACTGATGGTGGTTGTAGTTCGTTTCCCTTTGACATTTTTCCGAATGGCCCACTGATGTTGTGCGTAGCACGCCACCTGTGGAAGGTGAGTCACACAAATGACTTGGTGAGTTTTCCCAAGATGGGCCAACTTCTCGCCGACAATATCCCCGAGACGACCTCCGACATTGGCATCTATCTCATCGAAAACGAGTGTGCCCACAGGGTCATGAGCTGCCAACACCGTTTTCAGCGCGAGCATGGTACGCGACATTTCCCCACCCGAAGCAATTTTTCGGAGCGGCCGCATGGGTTCACCGGGATTGGCCGCCAACAACAATTCGAGATCGTCCGCTCCGCCAATCGGAATGGGGCCATCGAAGGGGGTTTCTCCCAACGGAATCGTTTTGAGGCCGCAATCTAAACGGGCATTGGGCATTCCCAAATTCGCAAGATGTTTCTGCGTTTCCATCGCCAGCTTTTTGCCAACTTTGGCCCGAGCTTTACTGAGATTTTCTGCTGCCTCTTGGAGTTGAGAAAACGCCTTTTTCAATTCCTGATCGATTGCAGTCGAGTCGGCCTCATCCTTGAGCAATTCTTTCTCTCGTCGATCGAGCGATTCCCGATAGCTGAGAAGTTCATCGGGAGATTTCCGATATTTCGTTTCCAATCTGCGATATAATTGCAATCGTTTTTCGACTTCTTCCAATCGAATGGGATCGGCTTCGTAACTTTCGCAAAGGTCGCGGGCGGTTTCTGCGAGATCACGGATTTCCGTCACCGCAGCACTCAGACGGACCGACAAATCGCTCAATGAGGGGGCAATTCCCGCCCAATGGGCTGCCTCTTTGGCTAACTTTCCAAGATGATCCACAACCGAGATTTCATCATCATAAAGGCGGTTCACTACATTCAAAGTGAATTCAGAAAGCCCCTGTGCGTGCATCAGGACATTTCTTTCGGCTTGAAGTTCGGCCACCTCACCAACGCGAATTTGAGCCTGATCGATTTCTTCTTTTTCAAAACGTATCACGTCTAATTC
>JAOAAA010000099.1 GCA_026419115.1 Gemmataceae bacterium | reverse complement strand
ATAAGAGACAGGGATGAGGTTCCGCTTCCTTTAGCAAAGACGATCCGCGAATGTTGCTACGGGGATGTTCAACTGGTGAACGTCACTCGGACCGGTGCCAGCTCCCTGCGGATTACAATTCGTTCCAATCACCAGCAAGATTGCCTCACGACTCGAAGCCGGTTGGCGCAAAATGCTCTTCTCAAAGGTTGGCGCATCGATTTTGAAGTATTGGCCAAAAATTAAACGCCCCTCTGTTCCCCCCCCCGCAACACAGTAACACATCGACCCATCGATGAGGCAACGAAAGTTTCCGACTCGGCCAACGTCTGATTCCCTTCTAGCAACACATCGACCCATCGACGAGGCAACGGAAGTTTCCCGATGATGATTCGATTTCTTGTCGGGTGAGGGGGGGGATTGCTCCTCAGCCAAAATCCAAGGATTTGAACTCTACGAAATAAAAAATCGCCTCAAAGATCGAATGACCTCCGAAGCGATTTGAGAAAGCCCGATTCTGCGAAGAATCAGAAGGGTATTATCGTTTCAGGTTCAGAACTTTTGCACGTTCTGCTTTTTCATCCTCTCGCATATCGGCGGGTTCAAGGATGAAAAGAGGTTTGGCCTTGGTGAGGATTTGAGCCGCGATTAAAGGAATTTGGCGTTCCATTTTGCGATCAGCTAAATCTTTGGTCAACTCGGCACGAACTTTATCGAGGGTCACGTCGCTTCGGGGCGGAATGATCTTCACCAGTTTTAGGACCATGACCCCGTTACCGGTATCAATCACTTCGCTGATTTCCCCTTCTTTGAGCTTGAAGGCAATTTCTTCGATCTTGGCACTTTCGGGGCCACTATAACGGCCAATTGGATCGGCAAGCCCGCCCCGAGCCGCGAGGTCCGGAAGGTAGTTCGCCCGGGCTTGTTCATCGAAGAAGTCGGCATCGCGGCGAAGACGTTCATAAATTTTGTAGGGGATTCGTTCGTCTTCTTTGCGCCAAACAATCACCTTCACTTGCCGTTTTTCGCCAAACTGGTTTTCAAAATACTCTTTCAGTTCGTTCTCTTCGACACGCACTTCCTCACGGCTCATCTTGGCCAGCAGCAGGGCTGGTCGAACGGTTTCTTCACGCCATTCTTCAGGAGTTTTGTTATGACGTTCTTTGAGCATCGCCTTCAGGTCTTTAATATCGATGCCTAATCTTCGGCAATCTTCGCGGAGGCGGGCCTCCACTTCCTCAGGAGTGACGGTCACACCGGCTTTCTCGGCAGCCATTTCGATGGCCCGACGATTCACATACATCCGGACTCGTTCTTTACCGAAACGAGAGATCAAATACTCGGCAAATTCTTCTCGGGTAATGGGTTGATTTTCGTTGATGTAGGCAATCACTCGACCCGAGGGAGGCAGGGTTTCTGTTGTGGTCGGGTTTACGGTGCTGGTGGTCCCGCTGACCGGTTTCACTTGAGCTTGAACATCCTTCGTTTGATACTGACCCAAAAAGTAGCCTGTCGTTAACAAGCCCAATCCGCTGAGCAAGTAGAATCCTTTTTTGACATATTTTCGCATGTCAACTTCTCCTGATAGTTACTGTCCGCTTACCACAGGATGAGAGATCGAGCAAGCCGAGTTTTTCTCAAAGACCAAAGGGGGGGGAGAGTATCACAATGGGCAAAATTTCTAAAAGAGGGAAAACGGGGGAAGAAAAATTAGGTAGGGATCATGTCAAGTTTCGAAGAGTTCATTAAAGGGAGCCTAGTACGTCAAACGGGAAGAAATAATTAGCTAGGGAGAAGATTTATCTCTGAACTAATCGATCCGAAAAAACAAACGCTCCTTACTTCCCATTCACCGGTTGCGCGCGACCCGCCGAACCGGACACATCCTCGACCTCCACACGCAGATTTTCTTTGCGCTTGTTCGGTTCGATGGCAAAGGTCAGTTGTGCGATGCCCATCGGAAGTTCCAGAATGGTTTCTGGTTTCACTTCGGTCGGTTTGCCGTTGACCCAAAGGGTCAGCCCTTGGGGATTGTTGATCTTCAACGCTACGCGACCCGCCGTAGTCACATCGAGTTTGGCCTGCACCAGATACAACGGTTCCGTACCGGTCCAAATTTCGAGCCGATTCAATTCGTCCAAGGGTAACTCGCCGGACACCTTCGAGTACAACGGGGACCATTTATAGGCCTGAGGATTTTCCGCAGCATCCGCGGCGCGATTTCGTCGGAGGAGATTCAAATTCTCGTTCGATTTCTCAAAACTATCCCAGCGACGAATGAGCCTTGCCTTATTCGGGGCATAAGGACCCACCTTACCCAATTCCGACAAAAACCGGACAAGGTCCACAAATTCTTGCCGAGTCAAGGGGTCCGCCAAACCGGCCGGCATCAGCGATGGGGTTTCCTTACGTTCATCAATATCGTCGAGGGGAATCGCCACTTCCTGATCTTCTGAGGTTCGCAAATACAATTTCCCGTCGGCCTCTTTGGTCTTAATGCCAATGACCGATTGCCCCCCCAGTCGAGTCACCTTAATCGCATGATACCCCTCTTTCACCGCCTTGTTAGGAAGGAGAATCGATTCTACGAGATAATCGATTTGAGCGCTGGCACCAATGCTGGTCATATCGGGGCCGACTAATCCCCCTGCACCAGCGATGGCATGGCAGTTCAGGCAATTGAGTTCTTTGCGACGATAGATCGATTCGCCACGGGCAGCATCCCCGAGTTTTTGCACATCGTTCACATAGGCTTGAATTTCTTCGGCACTCCACATGGTTTTAGCGACACCGAGTTGACCCGCCTTGGTCAGGGCATCGCCAAGAACTTTCCCATCAGCAGGGAAGCTACGGGCCACTCGCAAACCGAGTTTCGCGGTATCAGCGGGAATTTTCTTATTCTCAAGGGCTTGAGCGAGAAGATTCCCCCCCCCCTTACGAGTCAGGAATACTTGAAACAGCGGGGAGTAATCTTCTTTGCTTTCGCCGGTGGCCAAAATCTCGGCCGCGAGGGGAGCGCCTGCTTTCAAATCGAGTGCCGAAAGAGCTTCCACCGCCAACAGTCGGATCAACGGTTTTTGATCCTTGGCAACGAGTTTGTTCAGGGTTTCTCGCGTGGCAGGGCCTCCCAATTGTAAAAGCCCCTCAAGGGCTGCCCGACGCTGCTCCGTTGTGGCATCGTCTGCGGTGACCTTGGCTTCCAAAAAATTCCGCTGGCTTTCATCCTTCGCTAATCCCAAAACCCGCAGCGCTACGGGGGACAAAGGCGAATCTTTGCGTTGCGCCAGTTCGATCAAAGTTTGGGCATCGTATTTGCCGGCCTTGCCGTAGGAGGGTTGCCGCAGTGCGGCTTCGAGATTCTGCAACAATTGTAAGCGATAGCTCGGCTCGTTGGGTTTCAGCCCCTCGGTGACCAGATCGTTGAATTCGTTCGGGCCACCGACACGGGCAAGCAACAGCCACAAATCTTGTCGGCGAGCAGCGGGGAGAGTTTCGCTCCGTGCGAGTTTCAATAAGGGCTTGATTAAATCCTTCGAGGCTGACGCTTCCAAGACAAAACTAATCTGCTTGGTATTGCCCGCAAACAGGTCTTCTTCGGCCTTGAATTTCGGTAACCAAATCGGCTCGAGTTCCCGCACGGTTAGCCACAAGGCATAGTCGAGCGTGCGATCCATCGGAGCATCCAAAGCTAGCAAGGCCGTTTGCAGCGCCGGCACCGAAGGGATTTGCCCCAGAGCGCGAACCGCTTCGAGCCGCACCCGAGGAGCCGTATCTTGAACGGCCACCTTCAACAGGGACAGGGTTTCAGGAATCGAATCTTTCCAAGCAGAAAGCACCCGCACCGCTGCCGCACGAGCCTGAAAGGTTTTGGCGCCCAGCAGTTTTTTCAATAGCTTTTCGTTCGGAGTTTGCAGGCTTTGATAGACCCACAGCGCTTCGAGCAAATGGTGTTCGTAATCTTTGTCGTTGCTATCGAGTGAGGTCCACCATTTTTCTAGGGCCGGTAGCACCTCGTTGGCCCCACGTTCTTTGAGCACTCGTTTGGTTTGTTGACGGGTCCAATCTTCGGGCACTTTGAGAAAGTCGAGCAATTCGGGAGTTTTGGCTCCAACGAGGTTCGGTCGTTCCACCAGCGGGCGTCCTTTGGCTGTGATCCGCCAAATCCGCCCGTGCGTGTGATCGCGGCGTGGATCGCGGAAATCGACCTCACCATGTTGAATAATCGGGTTGTACCAATCGGCAATGTAAATGGCCCCGTCGGGTCCCATTTTGACATCGATCGGGCGAAAGGCCGCATGATTCGTCTTAATCACTTCGGTCATTTCGCGGCTGGCAAAGGTCGAACCATCTTCCGACAGTTTGAAACGACACACCCGATGCCCGCGAAAATCGTTGGTGATTACATCCCCTTGCCACGACTCGGGAAGGTGTCGGCCCGAAATCACTTCAAGGCC
Organism: Gemmataceae bacterium; assembly: GCA_026419115.1. Lineage (GTDB taxonomy): Bacteria > Planctomycetota > Planctomycetia > Gemmatales > Gemmataceae > SKW135. Next base: position 11,988 of record JAOAAA010000099.1, on the reverse strand, counting down.
ACAATGTTTGGGGCTTCCCGGATTCAATCCTTTGAGAATCCGGCTGGCCCCCACTGCTGTGACGTAGTAAGCGCCGGGAACTCCATGATTGATCCCCTCACCATAGGCACCATCGGTAATTAATGATTGCCCCCACCGATCGAAGTGATGGCCCCAAGTATTCACAAAACCACGAACGAACACATCTAAATCCAACGATTCTGGCCGAAAAGCCCAAATCCCTCCACCGTTGAGACGTTTGACCCCTTTGGGGGTTTCGAGGTGAGAATGGATATAGATCGATTGATTGAAGTACAGCAACCCATCGGGTCCCCAGCGGAAGGTATGGATGATGTGGTGCGTATCTTCGGTGCCAAAGCCCGAGAGCATCACACGGGTTTTGTCGGCCTTGCCCCCCGCTTTACTGGCAGAAAGATGAATTAACTCGGTGCTATTGGCCACATAAGCGCCGCCATCCCCCGGTTCTACCCCTGTCGGGATCAATAAACCATCGGCAAAAACCGTCACCTTATCCGCTTGACCGGTCCCTTTGGTATCTTCGAGAATCAAGATTTTGTCGTTAGCTTTTTGACCCGGTTTGATCTGCGGATAAACTTCGCTGCAGGCCACCCACAAACGGCCTTGCGGATCGAAATTCATCTGGATCGGTTTCGCTAATAAGGGGTCCGAGGCAAACAGGTTAACCTCAAACCCTTCGGCCACAATAAAACTTTTTCGTTCCTCTTCCGGATCGGGATTGGGCACTTTGGCATTCGCCTGAGCAAACAGATTCTGAGGAAGCCACAGAAACAGAACCGTGGCCAGAATTTTTATCAAGGGTGATTTCGCATTCATAAAGATTGACTCAACAAAAGGAGAGGGACGATATTACTTCTTTAACAGTTTGCGGATGTTCTCTTCCGCTTGGGAAACCAAAGGATCGAACTCGGCGACCTCTTTGGCGTTGCGGCCTTGTTCGTGTTTACGGAAACCGAACAAGTAGGTTTCGTTTTGTGGCCGCCAACGATGGAAGTACAATTCGTTTTTTTCCCGAATCGCTTCTCGGACCGGTTCGAGTGTTTCAGAATAATCGTGATTTTTTCCAAACCCCAGTGCCTGCATGAAGGCCCCCGCAGTCTGACGATAGCCCTGTTCCGTCAGATGAACACCGTTATCGGTCAGCCCCTTGGGTTCACCTATCAACGAGTTCAGGTCGGCATAACGCAGCCCTCGTTTGTTGGCGATCTGTTTGATCTGTTCACAATACATCAAGATATTTTGATTCGTGGAAGTCGGATCGGGTAACGGGACACCTTTCTTTTCGTGAAGTAAAGGAGTAAGGAGCGTAATCCGCGCTTTGGTCTTGCTCAGTTCATCGAGAAGGGCGTTGTACTCTTTGACAAAATTCGCCAACCCTTTTTCCCCCTCAAAGGCTTCGTTGCCACCGTAACAAACCACAATAGCAGTGGGCTTTTCGGCAGTGACCAAATCAAGGAGTTTTTTGCGTCCCGCCGTTGGTGGGCTGAGGTCAAAGCCTGCGCGGGCGGTCCCCAACACGGTGTCGCCGCTCCAGCCGAGGTTGCGGATCGTCAGGGTGGGAAACGCCTTGGTCAGAATCGTTTCCCAATAACCATAGCGTTGTTCGCGTTCGATCAATGTCGAGCCAATCAATAGGAGTTTATCTCCTTCTTGAACCGCAGGAGGGAGTTCCGCCGACCTGACTAACGGAGCCAAAACGAACAACAACAGCGGGGAGAGAAATCGCATGGAAATTCTAACGGGTCAGAGAAACGAAAAACGAGGATAAGGTTTTTTTATCCTGAATCGGGATAAGGTCAATTCAACCTGAAACGAGTCAGAGAAAACAAATAATCAGACATGAGCAACGAATGCACACTCAGGAACTCAGGAACCCTGTGACGATTGTGCCGAGAATCTTTCTCCCTGCGGAAATCGATGCACGAATGATAGCAAACGCGACCGCAGCCCCCTTGCACCTATGCCGAGAATCTTTTTTCATTCTTCCAATTATTCTTCGATGTTGCTATCTTGATTAAAAGAGCGTGGATACGTTGAGGCTGATGAAGCATGTCTCGCCTGTTGCAATTGTGGACCGAACACTGGCTGAGCGTGACCCTCGTGATTTTGGCCTGTGTGCCAATCATTCGGGTAGCGTTCAAACGCTCCTTTTGGCCAATCTACTTTTCCCTAATCGCACTCATCGGGATCGGTTATTTCTTGGCGTGGGCCGTGCCCTATCCTTACCGAATGGCCATGACTTGGCTGGCTCGTAATGGCCTCATCGATTCGATCCCCCTTCAAGATAAACCCCGTTGGCTCGTCGCGGGCTATTTTTTCCTGATGGTAAGCGGAACCTTTCTTGTGAAAGGGGCCATCCTGTATGTTTCCGGAAGATGGTCCCAGCGCGGGGCCGTACTTTTGGCCAGCCTGATGTTGGTCTTGGTCAGTGCGGGCTTATACAGCGAAATACAGCAGACCGGCGCCCAGTTTCTGCGCACCTTACCTTCACTGCAATTCGTTCAACCTTGGTATTTGCTTTTGTTGCTGCTGATTCCCGTTCTGCTGTATTATTCGTGGCACAGTCTCGCGGGGTTAGGACCGGTCCGCTCGAAGGTCTCTTTAGGTGTGCGGTGCCTTGTGGTTTTGTGTATCGTATTGGCCTTGGCCGAGCCACGCATTAAACGACCTAACGAATATACGACTGTTCTCTATTTGATCGATCGGAGTTTGAGTATCCCGACGGAATTCGCCGAACTGGGTGAAAACGAAGAGCCGGTCGCCATCACCCGTACCGATTTACGCTGGAACCGCATCCAAAACTTCATTGATGAGGCCGTGATGAAGCGGGGGGCCAACCACCGCAACGATGCCAGTGGGGTCATTCTTTTTGGTCGCCGTCCCCGATTGGTGCTTCCTCCTGGTGTGACCGAACGATTAGTCGTTCGCGATAACATGGCTGGTAACCTCGATCCGAATTATACCGACATCGCAGCGGCATTGAAGCTCGCCATGGCCTCGTTCCCTGAAGGGTCATCTAAACGTATTGTTTTACTTTCTGATGGCAACGAGAATTTAGGCAACGCCGAGGAACAAGCCGCGATTGCCCGTCAAAACGGAGTGCAAATCGATGTCATCCCCCTAGCAGAGGGGTATCGACAACAGAACGAGGTCATGATTCAAGAAGTCGTGGCCCCCGCACAAACCACCAAGGGGGCACGGGTGCCCATCCGAGTTCTGGTGCGAAATTCTCATCCGTCTCATTTTGTCGATGGACGATTAGAACTTTTGCAAAACCGCGATGGGACCGAACGACCCATTGCTATGGTGGGCCGCGACGAGAAAGAAAAATCTCCCTACGAGGTTCGCTTGGCGCCGGGCTTGAATAGTTTTGTGTTTCGGGACAAAGCGGAAATCAAAGGGGATCAAGACGAAGCATCGTATAGCTATCGGGCCGTGTTCACTCCCACCCGCAGTGTTGATCGCGACGGGCGATTGGTCAGCGTCGGCCTTCCGGGTGATCGAATCCAAAATAACAAAGGGCTTGCCCATGTCATCGCTAAAGGTTCTCGGAAAGTTTTGTTCATCGATGCTGTTCAGGATGAAAATAGAAAATCCCCGCATCAATACCTGATCGATCGATTGCGTTTGGCCAAATACAACGTCACCCCAATCACGGTCGGGAGATTGCCCTTGGATAAGGGAGAAGCAACGGTCTTTTTGAGTAATTACGACTGTGTAATCATTTCCGATGTTCCTGCGGACCTTTTTAGCAGGGAGCAAATGGAAGCGATCCGTTCCAACACCTACGATCAAGGGGCGGGGCTTATCATGATCGGTGGACCCGATAGCTTCGGTGCGGGTGGGTATCAAAAGACCCCCATCGAGGCGGCCTTGCCCGTAGAGTGCGACATCAAAGCCCTGAAGGCGGCCGGTCGGGGCGGCTTGGTGCTGATCATGCACGGCTGTGAAATTGCCGAAGCGAATAAATGGGAAAAGGAAGTCGCGAAACTGTCTCTCGATCGTCTGACCGCCAACGATATGTTCGGGATTCTCTATTGGGGGGGCTTCGGCGGGACCAAGTGGCATATTCCCTTTGCCCAAATTGGGGACAAGAAAGGAGACCTGAAATCGAAGATCGATAGTATGTCCACCGGCGATATGATGGATTTCGATTCGCATTTACAACAGGCAGCCGATGTCCTTTCGGAGCCGGCTCATGGACTGGCCACCAAGCATGTGATTGTCATTTCGGATGGTGACCCCCAACTTGGGGCCGCTGGAAAGAAGGCCCTTTCGCAGATGAAAACCAATGGCATTACCCTTTCGGCCGTTGGTATGGCTACCCACTCGGCCGCGGAAGATAAGAAAATGGTTGAAATGGTAGAAAGTGCCTTTCCGGGGGGCAAGTACTACAACCCCAAATCGGGAAATGAACTCCCTGCCATTTATATGAGGGAAAGTCGTCGGGTTTCTCAATCGTTCATCGCTCAATCGAAGTTCCAACCCAAGCTGGAAATTCGCGACGGTCCGACCGAAAAAATGCCCGATGAGCTTCCCGTGTTGCACGGCTTTGTTCGCACAACCTTGAAAACGGGTCCCTTGGTTCAAAGGTTGATTTCCGCCCCGAAAGTGTTCGATCAAGAATTTCCCATTCTCGCGACTTGGCAATATGGCATTGGGCGAGCGGCTGCGTTCACTTCCGATGCCAAAACCCTTCCGCAACAAAATAAACTGGGCTGGGATCGCGATTGGGCTGCCTCGGAAATTTACCTGAAATTCTGGGAACAAACGGTTGGTTGGTGCATGCGCGGCTTAGAGACCGATCGGCTGGTGATGACCACCGAATACCGAGATGGGAAAGTGAAAGTAATCGTCGAAGCCCGCGACGACAATAACAAGCCGATTGTGGACCTGAAACTCGAAGGGACTGCCAGTACCCCCATAGGGCTAAGCGAAGGCAGCAAACCCATCTCGCTGAAGTTTGAGCAAAAAGCGGGGGGATACTACGAAGCTGAATTCAAAGCGGAAGAAGCCGGCTCGTATGTCGTGACCGCACAGGCCAAACAAGTGACCGAAGGTTTCAAAGGCCGCTACCGCGATGCTCTGCCCAAAACGGTGACCGAAAAAGACGGGGAATTATTTCTGGCCGATGGCACTCCAGTGCGAAAATTGCCCAATGGAACCTACGTCTATGCCGATGATGGCAAACCCGTGGTGGTTCAAGAAAAGGCCGAACGAGTTGTCGATTCCCGACGGGCCGCCGTCACCGTTTCGTACTCACCCGAATTTAGTGAACTGGAAACCAACACGGCACTGTTAAAGCGATTGGCCGAAATCACGGGAGGAAAAGTCCATTCCGAAGACCCCGAAAGTCTGAAAAAACTCGCCCAATCCGGTGAGCTTTATCGCCCCGCACCGAGTACCGTTCGCACCTTGCTGCCTATTTGGTTTTGGCTCGTGTTCCTCGCTGGGATTCTTTTCTTCTTCGATGTGGCGGTACGGCGTGTCAGTCTAGAACCACACGAAGTTCAAAAATGGGCCAGTGCCAAATGGATTCAACTGCGGAAATCACGTCTTGCAAAATCGGCAGCGGAAACAGGACCCGAAGACCCGTTCTTGGCAAGACTGAGAGAAAGAAAATCGTTGACCGGCGAACAACTCGAAAAGAAAGCCAGCCGAAAATTCGAGGCCGACCCAAACAGTGAAGGGGACATTCCACAAGCTCCCCCCGGCGCCGATGAAGACGAAGAGGACGATACGGAAGGAGGCTCTACCGGAATGGGATCAAAACTTCCCCCAAGCCCCCCCAAGCCGGCCCCGACGCAATCCCCCAGCGAATCCGATCCATCCGATGGCGAAGATTACTTCGCGAAACTCCGCTCGGCGAAGAAACGAGCACCAAAATAAGCAGATGGACCCTCAATCGACATTTCAGGGATGGATCAATTTGTAAAGTGCCCCCTCAATCAATGGATCGACATATTGACATGGATCAATACGTTTGAGCGATTCCGTCACACCAATAAAAAGCCACACGCGGCCATTTCGCCGAGCGAACTTCTTTCATTCCTTTTTTTCACAGGTTGGAGCTAACCACCACCCCAACAGTGTGTGGGGAGCTGGCTTGTTCATTCTCCTTGGATCAGAGGTTGGAGGGAGTTGGCTACCGAACAACGTGTTGGTCGATTGCTTGGTTGTTCGTTCACTTTTTCAGGTGTTCCTCGGCTATGGCCATCATCATTTGGGCGTGGCGTTCCATGTCGGGGAATTTGCCCTTCACTTTCGGGTAATTGTCGAGGAATCGTTTCCATGAATCGCGGGCGTTCTGCCACGAAAGTTTCACCTGTTTCGGATCGGCGTATCGATTTTGGTACCGAATCGCCTTCTCCTGTGCTAACTGCGCCAACACAAAGGCCGCTTCTGCCGCGACCGGCTGACTGGTCTCGCCACCGATGTATCCTTGCAAAATATCGGTTCGCCGTGTATCTTTCAGGGCTTCATCTCGTTTCTGTTTCGCCCGCATTTCTTCCGCCTGATCGCCATCATTGGTCGCGCGAACCACCGACGACATGAGGTTCTGAATTTCTTGGAGCGTTTTTTGAAATTCCTCGAACTTGACTGGTTGCGTTTCGGCCCGCTGGCGATCCCGATCGGCCCGACCTTTAATTTCCCCTAACGCGGCGGTGGCCTCTTGGAATTTCCCTTGGATCATCAGGTCTCGTGGTGAACCCTCGAAGCGCAACGGATCGAAGCGTTGCTGGTAACCATTCGCCAATACTCCGACGATTCCTTCGGCCACTTCTTCCGGAAGGTTACCAAAATCGATCCGCAGTAAATGCAACGGGAAGTAAGAACGTCGGAGAGCATCTTGCAGCCCGCCGCGACCGCTTTTCGTCGCGAAACTGGTAATCAGCCGAAAGGGATGAAACGGGTCCTGAACGCTGCTCCAACTTTTGGCGGGTAATTCCGTCCCGAATGAATCAAAGTAGGCCTTCACATCGAAGGCAAAATGAAGTTGGTGACTGGCCCCCAAAGCGGTTTGCAGCCATCTCATTTTCGGCGTGAGGGAGTTCATGGGTAAAACCACATGCGGAAGCCATGTTTTGATTTCCTCCACCTTCGGAGCGAGTGTGTCCCAACCTTTGAGCGGGGGTTCCGTAGTGCGGATTTGTTTGAGGGTGAGCGGGGTTTTTCCGTCGGCGGCGGTGATGAGTTTTCCCGTCTCCAGCTCAAAGACATAAACTTCTCTCTCCCAGAGAATCCCCACGGCACGAATGTTCGGCAGATTAGCGGGGCTAGGTTTTCCCACCGGTTCCAAAGATGGGGGACCAATGAGACAACTGGTGAACCCCAAAGTTCGCAGGGCGGTCAACCACAGATTCGCACGGGTGACTCGATTCCCCCCCCCCGCTTGCAAGGCCAACTTCGCGGGGACGGCCGGCATCACTCCAACAAGCCCTCGTTTGGCTTCTTTCTCGAAGATGCACATTCGGGCACACCACGAGATAGTTTCTTGGGCTTGTTGGAGTTTGGATAATCCTTCGAGTTCCAACGATTTGATGGCCGAACGGACATAAAAATAATCGTCGAGATAGGCAGCATCCGAAGGGGTAAAATCGACCCGCGTCATTTCTTCAAGGTCTTCGGGATTGAGTTTGAAGTATTGTTCGACCTGTTTTTGATCGTCTTCGGTGAATTTGGGACGATCCTTGGTCCCTTGATTATCGAGCTGGGCAAGGGCCGATTTGATTTGATCCACCGTTTGAGCCTGCAAGAGGCTTTCGAGACTCTCTTTGCGCAGTTGTTCGGGTTCTTTGATCAGACGTGTTTTATTGGTAGTGGAATTACGATTTTCGCCACAACCGACGATCCCGAGAAAGGTCGAGGTGAAAACCGCTAGACACAACCAACGGAGATTTATTGAAGTCATTCCTGAGTTTCCAGAGCTTTTTTGATTCGAGTACACAGTTTTACCAGATTCGGGAATTCATCGAGCGGAATCATGTTCGGGCCATCCGATTTGGCCTGATCGGGTTGCGGATGCGTTTCGACAAATAGCCCGTCGCAGCCTGCGGCGACGGCGGCCCGAGCCAAATACGGGACCATCTTGCGATCTCCCAATGTGCGATCCCCGCCGCTCCCCGGAGTTTGTACGCTGTGAGTGGCATCAAAGATCACCGGAGCGCCAATTTCTTGCATCCAAGGAATCGCTCGCATGTCGTTAATCAAATTCCCGTAGCCGAAAGTGGTTCCTCGTTCACACAACAGCGCCTTGGTATTGCCGACCTCGGCCAATTTACTGACAACGTTTTTCATATCCCAAGGGGCCATAAATTGGCCTTTTTTCACATTCACGGGTTTTCCGGTGGCGCCAGCGGCAAAGATCAAATCGGTTTGGCGAGCCAAAAAAGCGGGGATTTGCAGCAGATCGACCACCTGACCGGCGAGCGTGGCCTGTTCAGGTTCGTGAACATCGGTGGTGATGGGTAAACCGGTGCGGGTGCGGACTTCTTCTAGCCAACGAAGCCCCTCTTGCAGACCCGGTCCGCGAAACGATTTGGCAGAACTCCGATTCGCTTTATCAAACGATGATTTGAACACGAGCTGCAAACCGAGCTGGTTGGCCAGTTCTGCTAATCGGTTGGCAACGGAAAGAACCAGTTCCTTCGATTCCATCACGCAGGGGCCAGCGATCCAAAGCAGAGGTTGACCTGACCCGCAACGATACTGAGCGACCGGAACCGGATTCATGAAACCACGTCCTTTTCAATCAATGGGCAAACCAAATTCGTTACGGAGTTGGCGACGTTTATAGGCATCGCCAAGGTAGTATACGAAGTAGACGAGGTCCCACATTCGGCTACGTCCCTCGGCCTTCTCGGCGGGAGTGGCCAACAGGTCGCGTTTTTCGGGCATCCCTGCGCCGGGAATGCCTTCGTAGATGCGTGTGAAAATTTCTTGTGGAGTGCGCCCAACCCGATACCCTTCGCCGGCAAGGTTTCTCGGTTTGGTAATGCTGCCCCAAGCATCGAATTTCAATTTCGACTCGCGTCCGTAGCCCAAGTGACAACTGGCACAATTTTCTAAAAACAACCGATGCCCCCGCGAAGCGGCTTCCAGCTTAGCTGTTTCGGTGAGATAGGGGTCTTCTTCAAGGGTGATGGTTTTTTCGTTGCATTTTTTCCACAATTTCAACAGCCGATCGAGCTGCCGTGTGGCAAATTCAGGGAGCGCCTCGGGGTCACCATCGGGGTCTTCTTCGGCAATTTTTTTATCGGCTGCGATGCGTAAAAACCGATACTCAATTTCCCCGCGAAGGGAAAGGTGAATCACATAGGAAACAAGGGCTTGCACATCGGCTTCGCTGAGGGTCGCAAAAGCGGGCATTGAAGAGCCGTCGAGACCTTTGCGGATCGTGCGGGCCAAATCGTCCCGATGAGGCCTCGCCCGCACTTTGTCGGCGGTAAAGTCGTAACCGGTACTGATAAATTTGAAGGCCCCTTGACGATAATCTCGCGGCAAAGGAGTCAGGTACCTCCCTGCGGGACCATCCCCTCCACCGGTAACCCCGTGACAGGTTTGACAATTGGTCCGGTAAAGCGAAGCCCCCTTGGCCAAAATATCGGGGCGAAGCTGCAATTCCTCGGAAATGGGATGGAGCGATTGCAGTTGACTTTTAATTTCCGGCTTGAGGATGGGGTCTTTCTCGGCAGGGAAAATTCTCGGTTCCGCGGGGGTGCCAAAAAAGGCATCCAGCGTGGCAGCCAGTTTCGGTCGCGGGTCTCCCCCGAGGTCTTTCAAATGCGGGTAACGATCCAAGTTAAAGACCCGATTGTTCTTTTGTTCGGTTTCGAGAAGCTCGGCATTTTTGCTCCGTTTTTCTTTCTCAAGTCCCAATTCGGCCAAGGGGTGAAGCCCATTTTGATTCCACTCCACCGGAATCGAAGTGAGGTCTTGCTTATCACAGGCCAACCAGCCCGAGCGTTGGGGATATTTTTCCTTGGGAGGATTCGTTTCAATCGGTTCCGGTGGTTTCTGGCAGCCCTGCAAGAGAGTAAGAGAAAACACCAAACCGAAAAAAGGGAAAAGGTAACAGCGAGTAAAATTTCGCTGTGGGGGAGCTTGCCTATTAGATGGAATCATCGACAACAACTGAATAGCCCTCGGACGAAATTATGCTGAGTTTGCTCTTTGCTTTTATTGTACCAAGTCAGCCTGCGGGCGGAATCGAGAATGCGGCTTCGTTGTTGCTGGCGCAGGCTAAGCTCCAAGCGCAGGCGGGTCAGTACGATGTTTCCCTCACCACGCTGCAAAAAATCCTCGACACGGCAGGGGACGATCTTGTGGAGACCTCGATAGCGGGGTATCGTGTTCATGCTCGACAGGCCGTGAACGATTTTCTGCTCACTTGGCCGGACGAGGGGCTGAAACTGTATCGGACCCGTTACGATGGTCTCGCGAAAAAACGGCTCGAAGCCGCTCTCAAACAAACCGAAAATCGCGAGCTAATTTCACTGGTCGAAACCTTCCCGATTGCCACAGCGAGTGAATCGGCCCTTTTGGAATTGGCTCGGCGTGCTTTTTTGAAAGGGGATTTTCCGACGGCGTTACGGTATTGGCGGGGGGTGGAACGATTTCCCAAAGCCCAAACTCCGATCCCTTTGACCAAGGCGCGAATCATTTTGGCCTTGCATTTTTCAGGTGATCGGGAATCGGCACAAAAAGCATTTACCGAGTTCGAGAAGAACTATCCCGAGGCCCAAGGGAATTTGTTCGATCGTACAGGCCTATATACTAAGATTCTCAAAGAATGGTTAGAGAATCCGGTTACGTCGCTTGCCCCCTCCCTAGAAAATTGGGAGACGCTCGGCGGCGACAGTACGCGGAATGGTTTGGCGAACCGCTTGCCTGTGTTTTTTCCTGAAAAACCCTTTTTTTCCGCTCCGTTGCCCACCCAAGGGACTGGCCAACTCGGTTCCTCGTCGATGAATCCCGATCATCCTCGGGGGTTAGCGCTCCATCCCATTCTTGTCGGCAGCACCGCCTACTTTACCGATGGGGCCAGTGTGTGGCGTTATGAAATCCGTTCCTCAAAAATTCAACTTTTGGGCACCTTTGGTCGAACGCTGGGGGTGAACATGCCCAATCGGGGGGAGACCATGCAAAGCCTGACTCATAGTCGGGGGCTTCTCTTTTTCCGAGCCGGTGCCCGAGAATGGAAATCCAACGAAAAACCCCTAAGCGAACTGGTCTGCCTCACCACCGAAGGCAAAAAATGCTGGTCGATCGCTCCTCCTACGATTGCTGACAGTGTGACCGTATGGGAAGGTCCCCCCACGGTGGTGGGTTCTCGATGGTATGCCAGCTACCTGAAAATTCAGGGGGTCGATGTTCGTTGTGGGGTCGTCTGCTACAGTGGTTTTTCTGATTCGCATCCGGGGGAATTGCTTTGGAATATCGAAGTCGGCAAGGCCGAAACGCCTCTCACTCAAACCACCACTCGCGGGGCAGTTTTAACCGTGGCCGACGGTCGGATTTATCTGTGTACCCATGCAGGGCAAATCGTCGCGCTCCATGCGGAAACTGGTAAAATCCTGTGGCAATATCTTTATTCCAGCAACGACAAACGACAAAGCCGATACCACGACCTTTTACCCTGTCTGATTCATGGCGAAACCGTCTATGCTGCTCCGTTCGACACGAATGTTTTATTTGCCTTCGATCGCCTTACGGGGCAACCGCTCTGGTCCCGCAGTGGCATTGAGGTGGTTCATCTGTTGGGTGTGACCAAACGGAAGTTGATCGTCACCGTGGCAGGTCCTGTGAAGGGGATTCGCGGATTGGATATTCAAACAGGCAGCGATAGTGGAGCACGCGGTTGGACCCAACACGATGATTCAGGCGAAGCGACCTTTGGGCGAGGCTTTGTGACCGAAGAGGCGATTGCTTGGCCGACGGCCCATGGCTTGCAATTACTCGACCCCGATG
>JAOAAA010000098.1 GCA_026419115.1 Gemmataceae bacterium | reverse complement strand
GGATCATCTTGATGACGACGTTTCTGGCGATCATCTTCGGTACGGTGCTGGCCGGCGGGCTGCATGATCTTCTAGTCGACGAATCGGGCTCGGCACGTCGGCTCTGGATCGGCTCATTCGTCTGCGTTTGCAAACACTTGGATAAATCCTTGGGCATGCTCTTTCAAAAAGGTCAATAGAGGAGAGGGGGGCATTTGGGCTGCGGTTTGAAAATCAATCGTGATCACTTCGGTACCATCTTTGCGGTTGGTCTGGATTTGAGAATCTTTGCCGATCCCTTCTAATCGTGAGAGGTTGAATTGACCGGCTTTCCCCAACAATCGCAGCGAGAGGACTTCGTGATCTTTAGTTCGAAGAGAAACCCAAGCCCGTTTGATACCGGCGATCCTTCCTGAGATGGCATCACGGGTACCGTAATCCCATTCGATCTCTGGGAGGGCCTTGCGAAATATCCCGAGGAGGTTCACCAACAGTGAGTGTTCCCATTGGCGTTTTTTACCAATGGGGAAGCCTTTTTCGCTTAGGTGCCATTTTTCACCGTTGACCTTCCAAGGCATGACCTCTTCGGGGTTCGTTTGCATCCGTTGTAAATTTTTGTGAAAGCCCGCGACGGCCTTTTTGAGAAACGTCGAAAACCCAGATGTTTGAATCTCGGCCAGATGGTGAATCATCATCCAAACTTCTTGCCAAGGTCCTTTGCGTTGGGCCACATGAATACGACTTTCGGAGCCATAAACAGGAATTTCTTTGAGTTCGTCGTAGGTCTTCAGAGGAATCAGCTTTTCGACTTCGTCTTGCTTAAAGGTATTTCGAGCCACACGAAACACGAGGCGAACAAAGTACTCCATACTGGTATGAGCATGGAAGAACCAACCCTGAGATTTCACAGGGCCGGTGATTTCTACGACGGTGCGTTGGTTCCAATTCATCGGGGCAAAGGTACCGAGTTTCTGGATTTCCGCTTCGACGAAGGTGAGAATTTTGCCGTCCCACTTGCACGGGATTCCTTCCGAGGTGGTGCGATCTTTGGTATGCCAGCGTAACCCGTCAATCTCCCAAGGGAGTTTGGCATCCTTGCCCACCTCTTCCAGTTCCACATCTCCTTCCCGTGTTTCAAGGATCGAGCGTGGATTGAACACGGTTCGTTTCTCGTAGGGGCCTGCCTTGAGAACGTCGGCCAGAATACGCCCCGTGTGTGAAGTAGTTTCTGGCGTTTGTTCGACCACACTTTCGGGGGTTCCTGCCGCAACGACTTTTCCGCCGGCCTGTCCCGCTTCAGGACCAATATCGATGATCCAATCCGCGTTCTTGATGACATCCAAATTATGTTCCACCACAATTACGGTGTTACCCAAATCACACAGGCGATGCAAAACCTGAAGCAGTTTGTGAACATCGTCGAAGTGCAATCCTGTGGTGGGTTCATCGAGCAGATACAAAGTTTTTCCGGTGCTGGGGCGTGCCAGTTCGGCAGCGAGTTTGACCCGTTGCGCTTCCCCGCCAGACATTGTGGGTGCTGGTTGCCCTAATGCCATGTACCCCAATCCCACATCGATCAGCGTTTGTAAGATGTTGCGGATTTTGGGAATGTTTGCGAATAGCTCATAGGCCTCGGCGATGCGCATCTTCAGGACGTCGGCAATCGATTTTTCTTTGTAGCGCACGGCCAAGGTTTCGGGATTGTAGCGTGCCCCTTTGCAGACTTCGCATTCAACCCAGACATCGGGGAGAAAGTGCATCTCGATTTTGCGTTGCCCGTTCCCTTCGCAGGCTTCGCATCGACCTCCGGATTGATTGAAGCTAAATCGCCGTGGCTGATACCCCCGAACCTTGGCTTCGGGCATTTGAGAAAAGAGCTGCCGAATCAGATCGAAAACCCCCGTGTAGGTGGCCGGATTCGAGGAGGGAGAATTGCCGATGGGGTCTTGATCGACGTTGATGATTTTGTCGATGTGTTCCAAGCCTTTAATCTCATCAACTGCGGCGGCCGGTGTTTGTGCCCGATGCAACTTTCGAGCAAGGGTATTCAGCAACACCTCGTTCACTAACGAACTTTTGCCCGAACCCGAAACCCCTGTGACGGCAATCAAACAGCCGAGGGGAAATTTCACATCGATGTTTTGAAGGTTGTTTTGACGTGCCCCAATGACGTGTAAACACTCATCGTCAGCGAAGCCTTTTGCTGAAAGGCGTCGATTGGTCGGGATCGGGATATATTTGCTGCCCGAAAGATATTGGCCCGTGAGACTGCTCTTCTGCTTGATGACCTGAGGCGGGGGGCCGACTGCGGTCAGTTCCCCACCTTGGTCGCCGGCGCCGGGGCCAAAATCACACAGATAATCGGCCGCAGCAATAACCTCTCGATCGTGTTCTACCACCACCAAAGTGTTCCCTAAATCCCGTAGTCGCTTCAGAGCTTCGAGCAGCCGAGCATTATCGCGCGGATGCAAGCCGATGGTAGGCTCATCCAAAACGTAAAGCACTCCGGTTAAACCGCTGCCAATCTGACTGGCCAAGCGAATACGTTGCGCTTCGCCCCCTGAAAGAGTAGGGCCGGGCCGCGAAAGGGTAAGATAATCCAAGCCTACATCGACAAGAAATTGCAATCGGTTGGTGATCTCCCGCAAAAGCTCCCCAGCAATGCGGCGTTGTTCGGTCGAAAGTGGGGCTTCGCGGATTTTTCTGAGAGAAACAGCCGTGGGCAGATCGCACAGTTGACCCAGCCGAAGATCAGCAAAGCGGACTGCGGCCGCATCGGCTCGTAACCGCGAACCGCGACAACTCGGGCAAGGAATTTCATCCACTAACGAACTCAACCGCTGCCGATACACGAAACTGGTACGGCTTGCTTCATCGATGGCGGCGAAAAGCCCTTTGTATTGGAAGGCCGAAGGATTCCTACCCGATGGCAATGCCAGCCACGTTTCATTCGTGCCGTAAAGTAGAATCCGTTGCTGTTCGTCGGTCAATGCTTTGTAAGGGGTATCGAGTGAGAACCCACCGAATTTAGCGATGGCTTCCGCAAAAGGTAAAAAAGGATGTTTATCGGTTAGTTTGGGCCAAACGGCAATGGCTCCTTGTCGAAGGCTGAGATTCACATCACGCAATAGAAGGTTCAAGTTGGCACCGCGTTGGAAACCTAGCCCCTCGCAGGAATAGCACCAGCCTAAGGGAGAATTAAACGAGAAATGATGCGGGTTGAGCGGTTCGTACCCTTTGCCGCATTTTTCGCAGGCTAAATGTTGACTAAAGCGATCGACCCGCCAAAGTTTCTCCTCCCGATCGAGATCGACATAGGCCAAGTGCATGATCCCTTCCCCAAGGGCCAACGCTTGTTCGATCGTCTCGGCCAATCGGCTACGGGTCGATGGTCTAACGATGTTTCGATCCACAATCACTTCAATACGGTGCTTGCGACGATGATCGATCTCCGGCGGATTGTCAAGGCTATGAGAGACCCCATCGATTCGGATACGAGTGAATCCTTGCCGACGCAATTCATCGAAGAGCGTTTCGTACTTTTCGTTCCCTTTGCGTTCTACCGGCGCCATGATGTAAAGTTTGGTCCCCTCGGGAAGTGCTAACACTCGTTCGACAATCTCATCAACCGATTGCGTGCCGATTGGTATTTCGCAGGTCGGGCAATATCGTTGCCCCAAACGAGCATAAAGCACACGGAGGTAATCGTAAATTTCGGTGATGGTTCCAACCGTAGAACGGGGGCTGCGTGCGGTGGTCTTTTGCTCGATGCTGATTGCCGGTGAAAGCCCCGTGATCGATTCGACCTTTGGCTTTTGCACTTGACCTAAAAACTGACGAGCATAACTTGAAAGGGATTCGACATAACGGCGTTGCCCCTCGGCGTAGATTGTGTCCAAGGCCAACGACGATTTCCCCGACCCACTGGGACCGCAGAAAACCGACATTTGCTCTCGCGGTAAAGAGACCGACACTCCCTTGAGATTGTGTAAGGTGGCCCCTTGCACATTCAAATGAGTGAGAAAAGCTCGGGCTTGTTCGGCCCGTTGTTTTTTCGTCTTCTCTTTGATCGTCGGTAGAGCTTTGCGTTCGAGAATCGGCTTAAGAGCTTTGCCGGTATGAGAATTTTTGATCTTGATGATTTTTTCGGGAGGGCCGGCACCGAGGAGTTCCCCCCCCCCCGAACCCCCTTCGGGTCCCAGATCAATAATCCAATCGGCGGTTTTAATCACATCCAAATTATGTTCAATGACCAAAACGGTATTGCCCGCTTGAACGAAGCCATGTAACACTTCGAGCAATTTGCGAATATCCTCGAAATGCAGGCCTGTTGTCGGTTCATCAAGAATATAGAGAGTTTTACCGGTCCCTTTGCGACAGAGTTCTTTGGCCAGCTTAATGCGTTGTGCTTCGCCGCCAGAAAGAGTTGGTGAGGATTGACCTAATTTGATGTAATCGAGTCCCACGTCGTGCAGAGTTTGGAGCATCTGGCGAATTTTCGGCACATTCTCAAAATGCTCCAAGGCCGTGGCGACATCCATCTCCAAAACATCGTGAATGTTTTTACCCCGATAGCGCACTTGCAGCGTTTCATGATTGAAGCGTTTGCCCGAACAAACCGGACAAGTGACCCAAACATCGGCCAAAAAATCCATTTCCAGTTTGGTCGCACCATTCCCCTCACACGACTCGCATCGTCCACCGGGCCGGTTAAAGCTAAAACGTCCCTGTTGGTAACCACGCACTTTCGATTCGTGCATCTCGGCAAACAGCGAGCGAATTTCATCGAACACCTTGATGTAAGTGGCGGGATTCGAGCGGGGCGTGCGGCCGATCGGCGATTGATCGATGTCGATGACCTTATCAATTTGTTCATGCCCAATAATCGATTCGCATCGATTGCCTATAACGGGGTCCTCGATTTGGTAAGGGGTCTCACCGTCCTCTTGTTCATCGTTCGAGCGATCGGCATGATTCAATTCCCGCAATCCCTCAAGAAGAATCTCGTTCACCAGTGAACTTTTCCCCGAACCCGAAACCCCCGTGACCGCCACAAACACGCCAAGGGGAATTTCGACGCGAAGGTTTTTCAGGTTGTTATGTCGTGCGTTGGTAATGACGAGTTTTTGGCCATTGGGCTTCCGCCGGACCGAAGGAATCGGAATTTCCATCACTCCTGTGAGATACTTACCGGTGAGACTATTGGGGTTGGCCAGTACCTCCTTGGGGGTTCCCGCAGCGACAATTTGCCCCCCCCTAACCCCCGGACCGGGTCCGAAATCCACCAGATAATCGGCGGCCCGCATCGTGTCTTCATCATGCTCGACCACCAAAACGGTGTTGCCCATATCACGTAGATTTTCGAGGCTGCGCAACAGACGTTCGTTATCGCGCGGATGCAGACCAATCGAAGGCTCATCCAAAATGTACAAAACCCCTACCAATCCACTGCCGATTTGGCTAGCTAGCCGAATCCGTTGAGCTTCTCCTCCGGAAAGTGTCGGGGCCGATCGATCCAATGTGAGATAATGCAAACCCACATTCAAAAGGAAATTCAAGCGAGATCGTATCTCCTTGAGCAATTCTTGAGCAATGAATTTTTGGATGGCATCGAGTTTCTTTTCGGTCTCATCAAACCAAGGAAGCAAATCTCCCAAAGGCATCGAACCGAGTTCGATAAGTGTTTTGCCCCCAACCCGCACGGCCCGTGCTTGAGCATTTAAGCGATACCCCCCGCAGGTGGTGCAGCGCATCACACGCATATATTTTTCGAGCTGCGCCCGCCGCGGACCGGCCGCAGTTTTTTTGAAGCTACTGAGTAACTGCGGGATGATCCCCTCCCATGTTCCACCGTGCTTCCAAATTCCCCCCCCCCGTTGCTTCCATTCAAAGGTAATGTGTTGATCACCACTGCCGTAGAGAAGAAAATCCCGATGGGAGGAGGGGAGCTTTTTCCAAGGACATTTCAGATCAATCTCAAGTGTTTTCGCGACCCCTTCAAAAATATGGCGTCGCCAACGCCCCATCTCTTTGAGTTTGCCAACCAGAACGATCGCACCCTCCGAAAAACTCTTCTCTGGATCGGGAATCAACAAATCGAGGTCGAAAGTGTATCGAGTTCCAAGTCCATCACAATCGGGGCACATTCCCTGCGGGCTATTGAAGCTGAACAGTTGCGGAGAAGGAGGCTCGTAACTGAGTTGGCAAGCAGTGCAGGCATAGTGAGCGGAAAAGAGAATTTCCTCGTTGGGACTGTCGTTGTTTTCGGCATCGACCGGCTTGGGAGATTCCTTCTCGATCGAGATTACCACCGAACCATTTGCCAGAGAAAGCGCTTGCTCTACGGCCTCGGCCAAACGGGTTCGCACCCGCGCTTCGACCTTGAGCCGATCGATGATGATCGAAATATCGTGTTTGATTCGTTTATCGAGCTTCAAGTCATCGGCGAGCTTCACCAGTTTCCCGTCTACCTTGGCCCGAACGTAACCGCGTTTGAGCATGTCGGCAAAGAAATCTTTGAACTCGCCTTTTTGGCCTCGAACCATAGGCGCCAGCACTAGAAAACGAGTCCCTTCCGGAAGAGCCATGATCCGATCGATGATTTGCTCGCGACTTTGCGCTGTGATGGGCCTTTGGCAACGGACACAATGCCCCTGACCAATTCGAGCATAAAGAACCCGAAGAAAATCGGAAACTTCGGTAATCGTCCCCACCGTGGAACGGGGATTCCGGCTAGCCGTCTTTTGCTGAATACTCACTGCAGGAGACAGCCCACCGACATAATCGACCTCGGGCTTGGGGAGTTGACCTAAAAATTGACGAGCATAACTCGAAAGCGATTCCACATATCGACGCTGCCCCTCCGCATAAAGGGTATCAAACGCCAACGATGACTTTCCCGAACCTGAAACCCCAGTGAAAACAATCAAACTATTTTGAGGAAGAGTTAAATCCACATTTTGTAAGTTGTGTTCACGCGCACCCCGAACGACAATTTCTCGGCTGTCCATTCCGTTCTGCTCCGCATCCTGACGTTAGTAGGATATGACCGAAATAGTATATATATGTCTAGTAAGCAGGCCAAGTTCCAATCTACTCGACTTCGGACGACCACGGCGGAATACGCAAGGACTAAGTCGAAAGGAGAAAACCGGAGGCGAAAATCGGCAGGAGTATTGAAGGAGCTAGAATTAATAACCAGCACGTTGAATCGTTGCAGCACGAAGTACCGAGACCTCGAATAATTTAAGCTCGATTTCCAAAATTAATAACCAGCACGTTTAATCGTTGCGGCAGAGCAACCAATTCGACGTAGAAATTCTTTGAATTGGATGTCGATATGTTCGTTGCAGCGACTGACAAGAAATTCAATATCTTGAGCAACCTTAACAACAGTCGTATGTTCCTTCAGAGGTTGCGGCTTGCGCTTTGGCCGATCACAGTTGTGGATGCAGTCATGCCTTCTTTGGATGATGGCACGAAATCTTTCAAGTAGTTTATTGGTCGCTGCCTTGTCAGCGTCACTTTTGTCTTTACCTGTGAGAGTCTGGTAATAGGAAGACTCGACTGCAAATAAGCGAATCTTCGCATCTTTGTGGATAATCCAGTTCGAGATAATTTCTCGAAAGAACTTACATCCTTCTGGAAGAAATTTGTTGAATAAACTTTGAACGGTCTCCAATCGCAGGACATTCTCCCTTTCCATTAAATCCCTTGCTGCCATCCGCCACTTCCAGTTCTCTTTGTCGTAGTCCTCAAGGATGATTCTGACAGGGGCTTTAATTTCAAGAAAAAACTCGGGGAGTTCGATGTTTGGTTGCCTTGATTTTGAAATAAGTGTTGCTGCAATTAGATCAACGTATGCATCACAAAAGTAGGCATCCATCGCCCCGACTGAGAACATCCAAGCGGACCTTAGCAAATCCGATTTCAGTTCCGATTCGGTGATTGAGCGGGCATGTTCGATGATGGCTCTCGCTCGTTGAAGGTCTTCTTGGAAATGAGAAAATGCTGTATTAGGCAAAGTGATTGATCCTAGGGATAGCTTGAAATTTACTTGATTGTGGAAAGACCTGAAACATTGTTCACAACGATGTTATCAGAAATCTCATCATACTCTATAGCTTCGTCATTAGGAAATACAACCGCCCAAAGATCGATAATCTCTTCTGGCTCTAGACCGGAATCTATTTTTTCCTTGATTCTAGAGAAGAGGACCTGATCGCTGGACGGAGCTTTCTCTTCTGGGAAAACTTCAAGAAAGACCTGTTTAAGTGTCGGACCGGAAAGTTTTGCGATTTGTTTCAGCAGGTATTTTGAAACGAATTGAGGTTTGTAAGATTTCATTGTTAATCTTCCTAAGTTAATGGAATGTGGAGTTATGAATCCCTAGAAATCCCTAACAAGGCCCTATCAATTCTCACAGAATCCATTATACCTTTGAACCATTATATACTTCATTCAATTCACTTCACTTCAATTCAAAGATAATCTCAGCGCAAAAAATGTTCCCGCGATCATATTGATGAATGGTTCTGGCGTGTCCCGTTGGTGAGATTTGAGCTGATTGAACACCACAATAGTAAAAACAACATGAACACAACAGAGCAAAACCAACCCACAACCCTACAGGGTGATCTTTCTCATTACCATTTCCAAAATCGAGAACAGAATCATTCCAATCGAACAGGGTTTACGAGGAACAAGCTTATTTGGCATTCTCGAATTGCGTTTGGATTCGGGCTTCGACTCGAAACGATTCGTGGCAGAGGTTACAAGTTTTAGCAAGCAGGACAAGGTTCGCTCGTGATTTTTCGAGGTCTTTATCGGCGATACTGCGAGCCAAGAGTGTTGCATGATCCCGCAGTTGTGTTGCTTTCGTCATCCAAACGTCCTGAGCGGCCTTTGATTTGGGTGGCCGAAGCATGAGGAGGTTTCCATTCTCGGCAATCAGCAGGGCTTGCCCCCGAGCAAAGACCCATCCTTCCTGATCGGGTTTTTCTTTCAGCAATTTGTTCAATCCTTCGAGATTCGGAAGAGCGATTCCCTCCATCAGGAGTTTGGTTTCGGCAACAGGTTCGAGTTTAGGCGGCAGTGCAGGGAGAGGACGCGGGGCTTGACTCCAGCTGGGGAGTAAACAAAAGCACCAAGTGGCACAGGTTAAAACCAACGGTTTCACGCAGATTTCTCCGATGTGGGATTGGGGAGTTCGACCTGAATTTCATCCCCCACGATCCGAACGGGATAGCAGCCAATTTTAATGCGAGGATTATCGGCCCAAGCCCCATCGGAAAGACGGAATCGCCAAGCATGCCAGCGACAAGTCACCATGCCGTTTTCGACATAGCCGCCCGTCAAAGGTGCCCCCGCATGCGGGCACATATCATCGATGGCAAAATACTCGTCCCCATCTCGAAAAAGGCCGATCATCTTTTGATTGGGGCCTGCGAACGAAACCGATTCACCGGCAGCAAGCTCACCGATTTTAGCGACAGTCACAAATTGTGGCATAAACTAGCTCCAAATGGTTATTACACTCTCTTACCCTTTTGGGGTATTTTGTTTCTCGTTGGAGCATCGAGATGTTGGAAATTGAAATTAAATATCGGCTCGATGCTCCCGAAACAGTCAGAGCTTTTTTTACTAATTCTGGGGTGCGATTTCTGGAAACGCGACAAGATGCGGATTATTATCTCAATGCGCCCGATCGCGATTTTGCGAGGACCGACGAAGCCTTACGATTACGCCGGATTGGACGGGAGAATTTTCTCACCTACAAGGGACCACGGTACGATACTACCACCAAAACCCGTCGGGAGATCGAACTCGAACTCAAACCGGGTGAAGAAGTCGCCGAGGGATTTTTGCAACTTTTTCAGGCGTTGGGGTATCGTCTGGTTCAAGTGGTGAAAAAGCTCCGGCACCTTTACCAATTCCCTTATCAGGGTTACGAGATCCTCTTCTGTTGGGATGAAGTTCAAGGGTTAGGTAACTATCTGGAATTGGAAATTCTGGCCCCACAAAGTGAGTACGAACCAGCAAAAAAGCTCCTGTTTGATTTGGCTCAAAAGATGGGACTGACCGAACTGGAGAATCGTTCCTATCTTGAAATGATTTTAGGCCGTGCGGTGGTTCCAGGGGGGGAACGATAAAAAAGGACCCTGTTTATTTGTCTTTCCGTTTGACCATGACGATCCGATTACCGCGTCCTTCATGATTGACCTCCGACATGAATGATCGCATCATCAGCAGCCCTTTTCCGCCGACCCGCATGAGATTTTCGGGATCAAAGGGATCCGGAAGATTTTTGTAGTCGAATCCCGGACCTTCATCTTCTATCTCAAAGATGGCTTCCTCCTTCGAGAGTGAGACTTGAATCAAGGTCTTTCGATCACGATAGGGGACAAGAGTTTGCTTTCGCGCAATTTCGTTGTAGTAGTTTTTTTCATCAATCTGACGAAGGTCCGACGAAACCTCCAGATTCCCATGAATCACGGCATTCAGTAAGGCCTCTTCCAAGGCGATCCGAATACGTTTCGCACAATGACGATTGACCAGACCAATTTGGGTGCATTGGTCAGCAAGATAGGCGACCAAGGCAGGAATCTGTTTGGGGTTGGTGCCCAAGGTGAATTCCATCCGAATCGTATCCGTCAACGCTTGGATCGTTGCCGTATCCTGATAATGTTTTTTCGCTTCATCAAGGGCATCGAGAACGGCTTGAGGCTCACGGTTAAGTAATTCTCGCGGGAAATGGTTTTCGGCCCCGTGACTCATCGCCTGAATGGCCAGACTCACCCCATAAGGAGCCGATAAGGCAATAATGGGTATATGAGAATAGCGATCCGAAAGAGACGAAATGACTTCTAATGCGTCGATTCCAGCGTAGTCTAAATCGACTAAGATGGCTTCTATTTGTTGAGTTTGAAGTATGAGTTCTGCTTCTTCGAGAGTTCCCGCAATCTGAATTTGCCATGCGAGTTCGAGATCGAGCAGACCCTCACCGCTGTAGAGCGGATCGTTGCCATCAGCAACGATAATAAGTTTTTGCACAACGCGAACCTGTTGTTTATTATCGAGCGATTTTGGAACGACGAGTATCGACATTTCTGCACTTCAGAATAGTTGTCTTACGATGTTTCATAATCCTAGAACAGAAGATTTATCCGAGTTAGAAAAAATTTACCGATTTTACGGATTATTTGCCCTGTACAGGGTTGTTTAAACTGGAAATTCAAATTTTTGTATGGCCTTTGAAAAGTAGAGGATATTCCGAAAAAAGAGGATTCAACATGTAATGAATGGTATTCCGGTTTACTTCGTTGGAGTGAGTTTTGGTCCTGAGGTGGGGACTGGAAGGACTTCATAAGGATTAAGAGAGGAAGGACGTTTGGATTCCTTTTCGTTTGGGTCCGTATTTTTGGCGCCGCCCCCATCTTCTTTCACGCCGATTCTCGGAATTTTAGGGGGTTCTGTGGTGCTCGGAAGAGTTCCGCCAGGCGGGACGATGACCCCTCCCCCGATGTAGGGGCCATTTCCCATCGGACCTGAAATAATTGGACCGGTTGAAATTCCACCCGTTGCACAACCACAATTCCCGTTGATTCCCGTGGAAGTGAAGCCGGTGGGAATGCCATGATAGGCGAGATCGTCATAGGGGGAATTTACGGGTAACGCAGTCCGATCACAATCACGGTCGCGATCTCGATGCGGAAATAGGATTCCAGGTCGATTTCGCCAAAGCCCGCAACCGGAATTGAGCAGGGAGGCGAACAAAACACCGAAAATAAGCAGACTTCTGAGAATCATGGTCAGAGATTCCGATCGGGAACCAAATAAGCAAACACAGGGGTCCATTCCAAAAGTTCATCCATGATTTCCGTTGGTGTAAGATGCTGTGTGCAGCAAAGAGAGGCAAATAGGGAAGTCAAGGAAATTCAAGGAAGAAGCGAAAGCTAGGAAAAGGGATTCGGTTAGCTAAAAAGATAGCTTTCTATTGATATTTCTCATTGTAAGGGTTGTATCTTCTGGCGCGGTCATTTTGACGGAGAACCCCTTCCTGTGAAGCTAAAAGACAGTGGAGAGTCCATGTGGTTTCGTTGAGCGGTCCGCGCACCATGCCACCCCAAAGGTGTGTGGAAATTGGGCTTGGTAGAGTCCATGTGGTTTCGTTGAGCGGTCCGCGCACCAAATCAGAGTGAGTAGGTGTGTAGATGGTCAGCCGGTTTGAATGTGGAAAAGTTGATCACTTCGGTTTTCATTTACCTTCGGTTTTCACTCACTTACCTTCGGTTTTAGTGTCCTCTGTGGGATGTTTGAGTTTCACTCGGAAGGGGACCGTGTTTTCGGTCTCATCGGGGGGAGTATCGTAGGGAAGCGATTTGAGGAATGCAACAAGGTCTTCGAGTTCTTCCTTCTTCAGGTGACTAGTTTTACCATGCTTATCCTTGGGGTTGTAGGTGGTCAGAACTTCCATCAAGGTTTTGGCTTTCCCATGATGTAGGTAGGGGGCAGAACGATAGACCCCGAGAAGAGTGGGAGTATCGTATTTAGGACCCATTTTTTCATCGGGTCCGTCACCCGTTCCCACATCATGCAACTTGAAGGGTTTTTTCAAGGAACTATCCGTGTAGTACGGCCCGCTATGGCAGGTGGCACAACCAACGGTTGTATCGAAGAAGAGTTTTTTACCCCGTTCTGCCTCGGGGGAAAGTTTCCCTTTGGCAGGAATGTGAGGTGAAAGTTTCGGTTGGAACGAGTTGGTGTAAATTGCAAGGGCATCCAAATCTTTTGACAGGCCCGAGGTTTTTTGTTCCAGTTCGATCGGATGGAAACCGATTTTCGGTTTGAGATTCGATCCCGACGCGAGACCTCGTCCCCCCATCAGTTTCCCTCGAATGGTGTATTCAAAATCCTGAACTTCATCCCGATCGGCCGAAAAATGCAAAGGGTGAGTGTGCGCCAAGCCAAACATCGGTGGGGTTTTCCGATGCCCTTCGGGGTTTTGCCAAACTCGTCCATCATGGGAACCATCGGGATGGCAAGAGGAACAAGAAATCCAACGAGCATTGGTCAAAGGTCCCCGCGAGGTCGAGAACAAAATTTTCCCTTGAACCCATTCGGGTGTATGCGGAGGATCACAGAGTTTGATCGAGGAAGATCGCCCCGCAGGAGCAGTTCCTTTCCAAGGAATCACGTTTAGGGAGAAATCCATCGTTGCATACACATACAGTTCGCTCCCATCAGGAGAAAATCGAACGGCACGCGGGTGTTTCCCTACCGAGATGACCCCCCCCCTTTTGATTTCAGAATAATCATCATCAACAGTAGTCGAGTAGTTCATATCGTCGGTACCGGCATAAACCGTAACGAACGCTTTTCCATCAGGACTGAGGGCCGACTCCCACGGGTTCGCTACCACATAAACTCCGTTAAATGTATCCATCGAAAGGGCCGTGCGTCGTTTGGTTTCCTTATCGGCAGGTACTAAAGTGACGATAGAAATTTCTGGAAAGATCGAGCCGCGGGCATCGAACACATGAACGCGGGAACGCAGATGGGTTAGGTAGGCTTTGGGGCGTTTCGGATGCAGCACCACATTCCGACAGAGGTTATCACTTTCGCGACCGAGCCAAGAATCGACAACACGCCCTTGTTTCAGGTCAATCTCGCTGAGTGTGGTGGTAAAGTTGTTGGTGACATAAAGTTTAGTTTCGTCGGAGTTGAGGGCAATCCCCCGAGTCCATTCTCCAGCAGAGAAGGTACGAACCACTTTCTTGGCGGGAATATCGATTTCAGACACAAGTCCGGGATAGTCGTGGCTGACGTAAGCCTTTTTCCCGTCTTTGGTAACAACGACCCCATAAGGCTCGGCAGAACATTTGATTTTCTCCACCTTACGAGTTTGAGTGTCAACAAAAGCAATCAAATCATCTCGATAAACCGTAACGATTGCTAAAGGGCCTTCGCCTACCCATGAAACCCCCTCGGGGTGATCCCCAACAGGAATTTCTTTGAGCAGTTTTTTCTCCTTCAAATCGACAATCGAAACCGAGCCATTATCGGTATTGGCAGCGATGAGGTGTTTCCCATTTGGTGTGACATCTAACAGAGAATTACTCGAACCCGCGAAGGCAGTTAGTGTGCTGCCGAGAAGTAGAAGCACAGGATGCAAAAAACGTGGAAGCATAGTGCAGGAACCTTAAAACAGAGGATCGGGCAAGTAGAATTATCTTATTTGATAATGGGTGATTGGGAAATGAGAACGAGAGGGTTATTCCAAAACGAACAGCGATCGAATTTTAGTTAGGATTATGATTCTTTCTTGATGCCATAGGATTTGATTTTGCGATCGAGAGTCGAACGTTCAATCCCTAGGATTTCCGCGGCTTTGCTTTTATTCCAATCGGTGTGAATGAGTGTGTCGAGGATGTGTCTTTTTTCCAACTCCTCAAGAGAAATCGGTTTGTAAATCTCAACGGTCTGAGGGGGATGATTCACCTCTAGAGAAGTGAGCAAAATATCGTTCGCATCGAGGGTTTGGTTCGCCGACAGAGCCACCGCACGTTCAATGACGTTACGCAGTTCACGGACGTTGCCGGGCCAATGGTAGCTGGTCATTTTTTGGATCGCATCGGGAGTGAACCCTTTGAACTTTCGACCGGTCTCGCGGCTGAATTTCTTCAGAAAATGCTCCGCGAGAATCGGTACATCGGCGAGGCGTTCTCTCAGTGGAGGAACGTGAATCTCGACGACCTGCAATCGATAAAAGAGGTCTTTGCGGAACGATCCCTCGCGGACCGCTTCTTCCAATGGTCGATTGGTGGCAGCCACCACTCGAACATTCACTTTGATGAGGTTATTGCCCCCCAAACGCTCAAAGGGATGCCCCTCAAGGACTCGCAAGAATTTCGATTGTGTTGTTAGGGGCATTTCGCCGATTTCATCGAGGAAGATTGTGCCGCCGTTGGCCGCCTCGAATTTACCGATCATTTTTTCGGTGGCGCCGGTGTAAGCCCCCTTCTCGTGGCCAAATAATTCTGACTCTAATAAAGATTCCGTGATGGCAGCACAATTCAGGGTGACGAAGGGGGCATCGCGGCGAGGGCTGGAAAAATGCAAAGCGCGGGCCACCAGCTCTTTGCCGGACCCCGACTCGCCACGAATTAACACGGTCGCGGAGGTGGCAGCCACCCGAGCAATTTTGCTTTCAATCGCCTTTAAAGCAGGACTATTCCCGACTAACTCGCTTTCTAAACGGAGTGAGTTCGCCAATTCTCGGTTGGTGGCATCTAAGGTTTTTTCGCGAAGAATCCGCGACCAAGCTAGTCCTAAATGTTTCGCGACCGCCACTGCAAAATCCAGATCGTTCCGAGTGAGCGGAGGCCGATCAGCCGTGGCATACAAATGGAGCAGACCTCGAATTTGTTTCTCTTTGTTGTTCTCGCTTTCCAGTAAAATCGGGGCACAAATCAGGCTACCGGCTCTGAGGTCGCGAATGCTATCCCTTACTGCATATCGGGGATCGCTTTGCAGATTAATCGCTAACATGGCTTGTTTGCGATCGAGAACTTCGTCGGTGGCCAATTGCGAGGACTTATGAAAAGTAACCAATTTGCCATCGCGACTGTGAGGCCAAACATTCACAATTTCCCGACCGTTCACTTCGACAATAGCGGCTTGTTGAGCCGGTACCCCGTTGAGTAACCCGCGAAGAACTTCCTGAATCAGTCGTTCCACATCATTTGATTGACCCATTTTCAGAGCCAAGGTGTACAAAGCGGTCAGGGTTCGCTCTTGATCCGTTGGGTCCGGTACAGTATTTTCGGCATCGGATTGCGTGCCAGAATCATCGGATTCGGCGATGAATTTTGTGGTATCGGTCCAGTTGGTCGGTTGCAGTCGATCAACTTGTAGCGAGCCGAGGGGAAGATTCACATCCTGAAGATCGGTCACGAATTCAAAGATGAAATGCCCGAACTCCAACCGATCCCGATTTTCCAAGGGCTGATCTTTCCGAACAACCTGATTGTTCAGCTTAGTGCCGTTGCGACTATTCAAGTCACGGACGTACCATTCCCCATCGGCAAAAAAGATTTCGGCATGTTGCCGACTGCATGAATCGTCCGGCAAGAGAATTCGGTTTTTCGGTGCCCGTCCTAAGGTGTAGATGGTCCCTCGGTGGAGTGCGGTAACATCACCGGGTTGACCATCTTGGCGGTAGGCTACAAGATAAGCTGCCGGAGATTTCGCCATCCTGAGTACCAATGAGTGGGTGAATATCTTCGTGAAAAAGGTATAGGTATCCTCTCCCTAAAACCTCATATTATTCTACGTTGGGCAACCGAGATGGTTCAAGTTTAGAAAGGTACCAAACAAACTTAACTTTGTCGGACTCCTTCTATAAAATAATATGACCCTCCCTAAAACCCTTCTAGAGAGAATCATTCCAAAATGAGCCAAAAATATCGTGTGGTCATTACGGACTTTATTTCGGGGGACTTGTCTCCCGAACAGCAAATTTTAGGCGGACTCGCTACAGTCGAGGCTCTCGATGCCCATTCTCCTGCCGATTTGGTCGGTAAAATTGAAGAGGTCGATGGCATCATGCTTTACCACAATTTGGCACTCCGTGAAGAGACGCTCAAGCGTTTGACGAAGTGTCGAATCATCGTCCGTTGTGGTGTGGGTGTCGATAATATCGATCGCCCTTTCGCTCGAAGCAAAGGAATCACTCTCGCAAATGTTCCCGATTATGGGACAGAAGAAGTGGCCGACAGTGCGTTAGCTTTGACCTTATCGCTACTTCGGGCAACCCATAC
>JAOAAA010000097.1 GCA_026419115.1 Gemmataceae bacterium | reverse complement strand
TGCTACGAGTGTCTTCCTTGCGTTATATCACCCAGAACGATTCGACCGTCTAATTCCTAAGGTT
Source organism: Gemmataceae bacterium (assembly GCA_026419115.1). Classification (GTDB taxonomy): domain Bacteria; phylum Planctomycetota; class Planctomycetia; order Gemmatales; family Gemmataceae; genus SKW135. The sequence goes on along the minus strand of JAOAAA010000097.1, from coordinate 17,369 downwards.
GATGACCCTAATGAATGGAAATACTGGAAATATCTGGTCGGGGCTGTGTTTGGTGGTTTGGTTCTCGGGCAACTTGTGAAATTGTTCCCCTTCCGAGATAGTTACGTTCTGCAAACCTTTCAAGCGTGGTGCTCTCTGATTGCGATGGCAACCATGTTTGTCGAAGTGATCTTACAGACGATGGTCAAATCCACCTTAGTCCAACAATTCGACTTTGGGGGGTGGGAGGTTGCGGTCACCGCTGTTGTTGCCTTCTACTACGGGGTTCGGACCTAACGGCTTCGAGATCGGGGCTTGCTGGGTGGGATAATCGATCCCTCTTCCTTGTATAATCAGACGATCTTTTGAGGGAAAGACTGATTCGGGCAGCAAGCCCTTTCTCCTATAGTAAAACGATCTTTTGAGTGAGAGGGATATGCGTCGGTATTCTCTCAAAAGCCGTGCTAAGCAACTCTGTTTTGGACACCGAGGAGAAGTTTATTTTCTTGATAGTTTGGGAAACACTTGGGTTTGTTCCCTGCAATTTGAGGAAGCCTTTCCTTTACTGCAACTCCGCTCGACCTTAAACAACGAGAGCAGTCGTTTGAAAACCTCAAACGATGGTCGTTGGTTACTCTATCAGAATTTTGAGAATTCCTTGCGTGTTCTTTTTTCTCTAGAGGATCAAAATGAGATTATTCCCACCACTTTGACCGACTCTTTGACTTGGGAGGAAAATCTCGGCGTGGCCATTCTCATGCCTTGGTATCAAGAGGCGATTCCGATGGGTTGGTTCGAGACCGAGTATGTGGACTTTATCGGAAACAATCGTTACCTGCTCGAAATTATTCTGNGTTACAACCAAGAATTTCGATTTTGGGATTTAGTCTTTCACTCGAAGAAAATCAAAGAGAATCTCCCTTTTGGCCTCAGGCCGATCCCTCCGGGTTTGGTGGTGCTTCCAAATCAAAACCGATTTGTCTTTCCCCAACCGATGGACGATTACTATTGGGTTGTTTCCTTTCCAGAATTGGAAGCCGTTGGCAGTTTTCATACCGCGGAAAAATTCGTATGGCCTGGGCACATTGTGGGGCGAGGAAACGAAGTTTATTTTGCCATTTCCCGACATCGCGCGATTGCGTTGGACCCCGAAAAGTTCGACCGAATCGGGGGATTTCCCTTTCCCCAACCGGTGGAATGTCTGGCAGTGAATCGCGAGCAAACCACGCTTTTAACCGGTCACAAGCGACCGAATTTGGTTCGACAATGGAAAATCCCCGCAGGCTTACAAGAGCCTTGGGTGGAAGTGAATAGCTGGGATTGGGACATTGGAAGCCCCGAATCGCTGAGCATTGATCCTTCTGGGACCATGGCAGCGGTTTCAGGGGTACGCAAAAAGATAGTGATATTCGACCTAGAAACGTGATTTCGACCTGTTACCTTTTGCCCAAAGAAACAAAAAATGAGCAGAGCAGGAAAAAAATAGGCCACACAAGTGATTGTGTGGCCTTGAGGAGAAAACAGTTAGGAGGTTGAGCTGAAGCCTAGAGCCTATTTTTTATCCTGTTTGGGGATATCGGCAAGGGCTTCGCTGACCTCGGCATAATGGCTAAACTCCATCGAGAAGCTCGCAGTTCCCGAGGTGGCGCCACGAAGGTCGTTGGTATAACCGAACAGGTTTGCGAGAGGCACCTTGGCACGAATTAGCCCGCGCCCCTTATCCGAGCTAATTTCTTCGATCATACCACGGCGACGGTTAATATCACCGGTGATGGCCCCTTGATATTGTTCGGGGCTGACCACAACCACAGTCATGATCGGTTCGAGAAGTTTGATACCCACGGCTTGTTGAACATCGCGGAAGTTTTCCTCGGCAGCCAATTTGAATGCATCTTGCGATGAGTCAACGGGGTGGGTCTTTCCATCGAACAGAACGCATTCGAGGTCCACAAACGGGAAGGGGTATTTCGCTCCCTTCTTGGCCATGTTGCGGATACCTTCTTCGACGGCAGGAATATATTCTTTGGGAACAACCCCGCCAAAAATTTCTTCATCGAAGTAGACGTTGTTCGGATCGGGTTTTTCCCCCTGTTCGGCCATCTTCGCTTCCCATTTCTTGATCCCTTCTTGATCCAAGGGGGTGTAGCGAACATTAATCACAGCGAATTTACCCCGACCACCCGACTGTTTGATGAATCGAGTTTCAAATTCGGTGGCACGAGCCAAGGTTTGTCGGTAAGCCACCCGAGGTTTACCCAAAGACAAAGCGGGGTCGCCTTGCGGAAGATTCAACGCCCGACGGATTTTTTCGAGCGTGATTTCCAAGTGAAGTTCCCCCATCCCCGAAAGGATCGTGTCTTTGGTTTCTTCATCGGTGTGAACCTTAACGGTGGGGTCATCCCGCATCATACGGCCAAGAGCTTCACCGAGTTTGCCGGCGTCAACCGTTTTGGCGACCGAAAGAGCCGAAGAAACCACCGGCTTCGGGAAGCTGATCGATTCTAAAGCCACGGGGTGTTCGGGAGCACAAAGGGTATTACCCGTGAAGGTATTCTTCAATCCCACCACAGCAACAATAGCGCCGGGTTCGGCTTGTTCCAATTCCTGTCGGGTGTTCCCCATCATGCGATACAGCCGAGCAATCCGTTCGGTTTTGCCCGAGGTGGTATTCAGGACGGTATCGCCTTGCTTCAGGATGCCCGAATAAACCCGCACATAGACCAAATCCCCCGTGGGTTCGGCAACCGTCTTGAAGGCCAGACCAGTAAACGGTTCGGAAGCATCGGGCTTGCGAAGAGATTTTTCTTTGGTTTTGGGGTGAGTCCCTTCCACGGGGGGGCGATCGATCGGGCTGGGCAAGAAGTTGACCACCGCATCCAAAAGGATTTGGACGCCATGGAAGTTCTTCGAGCTGCCGCAGTAGATCGGGGTGAATTTCCCTTCGATGGTCCCTTTACGCAGAGCCGCAATCAGTTCGGCCTTGGTGATTTCTTGACCTTCGAGAATCTTCTCGGCAAGGCTATCGTCGGCCAAAGAGGCGGTTTCGAGCAAAGCCTCGCGATATTTGGCGGCCTCGGCCTTGTGCGAGTCGGGGATTTCCACCAAGGAGTATTTCCGGTTGGTCTTATCGGTTTCGTCCTTGAGAACGAACTTGTTCTCGATCAGATCGATAATCCCTTTGAATTCGCTGGATTCGCCGACGGGGATGGCGCAGATGGCCGGCACGACTTGCAGCTTCTGCTTCATCTGAGCAACACAATCTTTGAAGTCGGCCCCCAAGCGGTCGAGTTTGTTGACGTAGGCAATCCGAGGAACCTTGTATTTGTTCGATTGGAACCAAACGGTTTCGGACTGAACTTCCACGCCACCGACCGCGCAGAAAACACCGACGGCACCATCCAACACCCGCAGGGAGCGTTCGACCTCTGCCGTGAAATCGACGTGGCCGGGGGTATCGATGATATTGATTTCGTTATCACCCCAGTCGATCGAAACCGCAGCACTGTTGATGGTGATCCCTTTTTGACGTTCGAGCGGGTCGAAGTCGGTGGTGGTATCACCAGTGTCAACGTCACCGACTTTGTGTTTGGTGCCGCTGTAGTACAAAATTCGTTCGGTAGTGGTGGTTTTACCAGCGTCTACGTGTGCAATAATGCCAATGTTGCGCAGTTTGTCAAGCATGAGGTCTGCGACCGGGTGATTTTGGCCCTTCCGGCTCCTGAAATTCCAAATGAATAACCGAGACCTACCACACGGCAGGAAAACTCGATTTTCAACTAAGTATAGAGTTAGGGATGATGCCCAACGGTTCAAGCGAAACCATCGCAATTGGGCTAGAACATCTTCTCTAATCACCTATTTATATGGAATCGGGTTGAGTTTTGTCTAGTGGGAATGGATGAAGGTTCTACGAAGAAAATGGCCGACCCCTATTTTTTTCTTGATTTTTGAAGCCTTTGGAGTTTTCCTAACTGTCGAGGGAGGGGGTTAGAAACACCCTGAAATAATCTGGCATACCGTGGTTCTGACCCGATGCGGGGGACACACTCCTTGCTAGCTGTTGGGTGGTCCTGAATAAGTCCCCGACACTATCCTTTTGAGCCTTTATTTTCCAAGGTTATCTTTCGATTTGTTGATCCGTCTTCTATTCTAGATCAGTAGGAAACTTCTGTGCTTTGGGGATTGTCTTTATGTTGAAGTTATACCGTTATACCGTGGCCGCTTTGGCCCTGACTTTTGTGATTGTAACAATCGCAACTCTTTCTATTGGTCAGGAAAAAAAATCGCCGGTCATCCGCTATTACGGCCATTCTTGGTTTGTTTTAGAAACGACCGATGGCACGAAGATTGCCTTCGATCCCCATGCGATTACCGAATATGGTTTGCCGGAAATGGAAGTGGATGTGGTTCTGATTTCTCATCCGCATAACGATCACGATCGATACGAAGTCCTGAAAAATGCCGAAACCGTGAAAAAATTCTACGGGACGATCCCCAAAGGGAAGAAAAACGAATGGAACGAGGTTAAAGAGACCATCAAGGGGAAAATCAAAATCCGTAGTGTGGGGCTGTATCACGATGATGAAGGGGGAGCCAAACGGGGCAAAACCTCGGCGATGATTGTCGAGGCCGATGGCTTGACCTTTTGTCATTTAGGTGATTTAGGCCACAAACTATCCGAAGAGCAAATCGAAGCGATCGGCCCGATTGACGTCTTGATGATTCCCGTCGGGGGCATTTTTACCATCAACGGGGACGAAGCCAAAGATGTCGTCAAGCAGCTCAAACCCAAACGCTATATTTTCCCCATGCACTACGGAACCAAGGACTACCCTCACATCCAAGATTACACCGAGTTCCTTGATAAGCAAAAGGATGTGCGAAAGTTAGAGGACAGCAACGACTTTACCATCCCCCTCGATGTCAAACCGGAACGCCCCACAATTATTACCCTCAATTTCAAGCCTGCCAAATAGACACTAGAGGGATACCAAAGAGACTCTAAGGAGATTTCTTGGAGTCTCCAAAGAGATATTTGGGCAAGGTCACCTATTTTGCTAGTCTCACTTCGATTGATTATCTATTCATAACCTTATGAAACCTTCTGTTGTTGGAATTGATTTAGGAACAACCTTTAGCTTGGCGGCCTACGTTCGTGAGGGCCGCCCCGAGGTTGTTCGGGATGAGAATGGGGTCGCCCTGATTCCCAGTTGTTTGAGTTTTCATGAAGATGGCTCGGTATTGGTGGGCACTGCTGCGAAAGCCCGTGCCTTGGCCGATCCCCAGCACACCATCTTCAGCGTGAAACGCCTCATGGGCCGAACTTTGGCCGACCTTCAGAAAGAATCGCAACTGATTCCCCATCAGATTATTGAGCGGGATTTAGGTCGAAACCGCAAAGTCCTTTTCGTGAAAATAGGTGACCGAGAATATACTCCCGAGGAATTGTCGGCCATGATTCTCAGGGAGGTCCGTCAACGAGCGGGCAACCCCACGAAAGCGGTCATCACCGTGCCGGCTTATTTTAACGATTCGCAACGTCAGGCCACCCGCGATGCCGGAAGAATCGCGGGCCTAGACGTGTTACGTATTATCAACGAACCCACGGCCGCGGCCCTTGCCTATGGGTTAGATAAAACCCAATCTGCTACGGTGGTGGTTTATGACCTCGGAGGGGGGACCTTCGATTGCTCGATCCTTTCCATTCGTGACGGAATTTTTAAGGTCCTCGCAACCAACGGCGATACCTTTTTAGGCGGCGATGATTTTGATCGAGCTTTGATGAATCATGCTGCCCAAGCATGGGGATTCAATCTCGACCAAAAAGACCCGTTCTTGTTACAGTCGCTTCGTTCCCGAGCCGAAGAAGTCAAAATCGCTTTATCTCAAAACGAGGCCACCGACTTTGCATTGACCTATAAAGGTCAGAACTATCACCTTCAAGTCAGTCGTGCCCAATTCGAGTCGCTGATTGCTCCTTTAGTCGATCGAACCTTAGAAAAATGCCGTGCGGCCCTTCGAGATGCTCAACTGCGGGCCAAACAAATCGACGAGGTCATCTTGGTGGGTGGGTCTTCTCGCGTTCCTTTGGTTCGGCAAAAAGTGGCCGAATTCTTTGGCAAAACACCACACACCGATTTAAACCCCGATGAAGTGGTCGCCCTTGGAGCGGCCGTGCAAGCCGATATCCTCTCGGGCACTCGTCGGGATATGCTGCTGCTCGATGTGGTTCCTTTGTCGCTTGGAATCGAAACCTTAGGTGGTGTGGTTGATAAGGTGATTCATCGGAACACGCCGATCCCCGCCCGAGCGACCACTCGCTACAGTACCTCGGTCGATAATCAAACCGCAGTGATATTGAATATCTACCAAGGGGAACGAGAATTGACCAAGGACAATCAACACCTTGGCACCTTCAAACTCAGCGATATTCCCCCCATGCCGGCCCAATTTCCTCAAGTCGATGTGACCTTTTTGGTCAACGAGGATGGCCTATTAACGGTCACCGCCAAGGAACAACGCTCGGGCCGGTCCGCACAAGTCACGGTGGAAGCAACACATGGTTTAACCCGAGAGGAAGTCGATCGGCTTATTGAAGAGAGTGTCGTCCATGCCCAAGAAGATTTTGATGCTCGTCGATTTATCGAATTCAAAGCCAAGGCCGAAGCCGACCTGCGGCACACAGAAAAAGCTCTGGCCGAGACGGGCGAAATTCTCGACCCCACGCAGCGTGAAACCCTAGAAAAGTGTCGGCAAGAATTGCTGCAAGCTATGCAAGGTCAGGATGTCGATCGCTTGCAAAAGGCCGTAGTCGCCTTCGGGAAAGCGACCCTTCCATTAGCAGAGGCCCTGATGAATCGCGTGGTCAAACAAGCCCTGAGCGGCAAAACCACAGCCGAGGTCGATGCGAATCAAATCCAGTAACGTGTCTAGGCAGTCACGAATCGATTTTGTTCCTGTTGACCAAACCAACAAAAAGAATTCGTGAACATCGCCGGAGAGAGAAAAAAGAATTCGTGAACATCGCCGGAGAGAGAAAATGGTGCCACAACCCCGCACGCTTTCCGAAAATTTGCGGATCGTCGGGACACAAAACGAGACCGAAGAAGCTCTCATTCGGAGTTGTTTGGAATACCCTTGGGATGATGCGAGGTTTTTGATTTTTTCCGATTGGTTGGAGGAAAATGAATTTTCTGAAGTGGCCGATTACATTCGGAATGCACTCAGCTGGGCAGAAACATGGCGACGCCCCCCTGCGGCGGTCAGGGAATACTGGGGATCACGCATGGGTTCCAACATTGCTCAGAAGAATGGGTACAGTCGGGGTTTTCCGGCCATTTTGCCGATTTCACTCGAAGATTGGTTAAACGATCCCCCTGAGAATGAAGAGTTTTTTTGGGGGCTTGATCTCAGTGATTTCACGATCGATCATTTTGTTGAGTTTTTGAGTAGCGAACGCTTGGCCAATCTTTCGGTATTGAGTTTGAATCCGATTCGGCTCCAGCCTAGCACCGTGACCATCCAACAATTACTTTCTAGCCGTCGGGTAATGAATCGTATTAATGCGTTGGATCACCTGTGTGTTTTGAATCTTCGGAATACTCTTCTGGGACAATTACACACCGAAACACTTTTACAATCGATCCAATTTCGCAATTTGCAATCGCTAGTACTGGAGGGGAATATCGTTGCTCCGACATTTCTCTTTCAAGAAGATTGGCAACATTTGCGCACGATACGGAGCCTCGACCTTGCTACCAATCGATTAAATTGGGACCTGTCGGGATCGTCGGGCTTTCGCCTTTATGGCCATTTGCAATACTTGCGATTGAGTAGTAATCGAATCATCTTTCGCCCAAATTCACGGAAAGAAACACAATTCCCCGAGTTATTGGTGCTGGATTTAGCAGGGGTTAGCCTTTCTAACGATTCGCTTCGGGCCTTGGCAACCTCGGAGGATTTCCCAAAATTAGAACGACTCGATTTATCCAGCCATTATGAGCTTTCTCCCGAGATCATTGCCGATTTTTTGAAGGGGCTTTCTTTACCTCGTTTGAAATGGCTTCATATCGATCGATTTTATCTCAACACCCCCCAAAAAGCACATAAGATCAGGTCGATTGCTCAAGAGAAAAAAATCGAGATCATTTCTTAACGAGGGATACAAAGTTGTACTTCTTCATGATGAGTGTGAGAGATTCCAACAAAGAGATGAAGAAATCGCTTGGCCTTGCTTGAAAAAATGAAACCCAAAGAACCGGTGAGTCGTAGGAATCATAAGGTCTGGTAAGTCATAGGAATGAGCCAAGGGGGCAGTGTCAGGGGCAGCCCCCTGCTGAGAAAACCAAGTCGGTTCAATCCCCCTCGATGGGTTTGCCGATAAGATCATGAATGTGGTATTAGCAACGCACCGAGGTTGAAGTATCGCACAGTGGTACAAGCAACGTGCTGTGGTTGAAGTATCGGGTGATGGTAAAAGCAACGTACTGTGGCACAAGCCATGAATATGGCGTGAGCAAACCTACGAAAGGTTTTTCTCGAAGGCGCCCCTAAAATAATAAGTGAACCTGTCCAAGGTCTTGCGGTGAGGCCCGAGGAAGGCAAATACTCTCAAGGAATGAAGAATGAAGCGAACATCATACCATTGGGTTGGTTTTGGGCTTTCGGTAGTAGCGGCCTTTCTGCTCTTAGTGGGTTTGTACGTTGCAATTTCGCCACAGCAACCTCGGGAGCTATTCGCTGCCGATAAAACACCCCCCAGCAAAGTCGAACCGCAAAAATTGTTCGTCGGTTGGCCTGAAGGGAAACCGGAAGTGGTGCTTCTTCTTTCTGGTCAAACCTATGGGTATCTGCAAAAATGCGGTTGCTCGAACCCGCAGAAAGGGGGGTTAGAACGACGCTATAACCTTGTGGAGAAACTTCGGAAAGAGAAAGGTTGGTCCGTCATCGGGCTGGATATTGGGGATACTCTCCGAAGGCTTCGCTTTACTCCCGACGACAAACAAACCTTGGCCAAATATGCCCGAGTCATGGAAGCCATGAAGCTCATGGATTACCGTGCCGTGGCCGTGGGGGAAGAAGAATATCGGATGGGACTTCTCAGGGTTATCGGCGAGTATGCTCTGCAACCGAAGAATGAATATCCCCGAATGTTGATCGCCAATCTCGAAAATCCCAGTGACTTTGTCGATATTCCTCGCAAGGGAGAAATCGTCAAAGTCAATAATACCACTCTCGGAATCGTGGGTTTAACGGGGGGGCCGGTCTTTAACAAGTTTGTCGGAAACAACAATTTCGATCAATCGGCAAAATTTAATCCCGAGGCCATCAAGGTTCTCAATGGGGTCTTTGATGAATGGGCCAAGGCCAAACAAAATACAGACCTGAACATACTGCTTTACCAAGGACCGTTTGAACTGCGTGATGAGACCACCGGACAAATCAAGAAAAATCCCGATGGCTCTCCCGTGCGACCCGCAGTAGCTGCCGCCGAGGCCATTAAAAAATTCCAGATCGTTGTTTGTCTTTCCGACTACGATTCGGCGCCTCCCGCTCAGCCTTATTATGCGAACGATAAACAAACGATGATTATTCGGACCGGTGTGCGTGGGCAAAGCGTCGGTCTCGTGGGGGTTTTCAAAACCGATAAAGGTTACAGCTTGCACTATCAACTCGTTGATATTACCGAAGAATTTGATACCCCACCGGAGCAGGAGAAGGATCACCCGATTCTTCAAATGCTGCAAAGTTACGCGGACCAAGTGGAGCGTAACGATTATCTTTCCAAAATCCCCAAAAAGAAGTCGGAACAACAAGTGACATTCAAAGGGGCCACTTATGTAGGCGATAGCGAATGTGTGGCCTGCCACAAGGCAGAACATGATCATTGGGCGAAATCGAAACATGCCGAGGCCTATAAAGCCCTTGAAGTGATTGCGACCAAGCCCACTAAACGAAATTTCGATGGGGAATGTATTGTCTGCCACACGGTCGGATACGAGTATGAGTCGGGTTATGTGAATGCGAAACAAACCCCCCACTTGAAGAATGTGCAATGTGAAAGCTGCCACGGCCCAGCTAGCCTACATGTGGCCGAAGAAAAAGCGAACATCGGTAAGCCGGCAGCGCAACAATCCCATCGTTATGTGGCTTCGCAAAAACCGTATGGAAACGGGAAACTCCCCTCGTTGGCCACTTTCGAGAAGATGGCAGCGGAACATCCGGCCAACCGTGATAAACTACTCACACCGGCCGAGAAGACCACCTATCTGGCCGTCAAGCAGATGTGTATGAAATGTCACGATAGCGACAACGACCCCAAGTTCGAGTTGGAAACCTATTGGAAAACTGTCAACCACTCGAATCTCAAAATGGGCAAATAATTCGCAGAGGGGGGGGCTTGTACCAAGTTCCTTCAAGATCAGGAGAGAAATAGAATCAATTCTTGGTTTCAATGATCCTGAAATGCGTGTAGATAAACTCTCAAGTAGATAGATTCGCTACCGAGGGAACTCCCTTTCCCCTGAATCCGAATTCCAGCAGGTTGATAAACTCTCAAGTAGATAGATTCGCTAGACCATTTGGGGATTTTAAACCCATGCTCTAGAGGAATCAGAAGTGAGGCAGACCAAAGAAGAATCTGCTCTTGCTCATCTTGGCTACTTAAAAGAAAGAAGTACCCACTGAGTCGATCAAAGCGTACAACATTTACACCGGCAATTCCTCTTCGGAGAATGGGCATGTTACGCCGACTTTTACTCTTGGTTGGTTCCTTCGCTTTGGTCGCGTTTTTTGCTTGGCTAACGGTCGCGCAAGGACCCAAAAAATCGGATTGGCTCGAAATTCATCCAAGTATTCTTCGCACCGCTCAACAGCCTTATGGTTATGCCCTTCTCGATCAGGATAAAGCCCTATTGATTGATTGTCCGCTGCCTCCGGAATCGTTGACCCCTCACGGTGTCAAAAAGATCGAACTCGTTTTGTTGACCCATCACCATCGGGATAGCTCGGCCGCACTGGGAGAATATCTCAAAGCTAAAATTCCGGTACGGGCCAACAAACTTTCTGCCGAGTATCTCACCGTCGAGGGGGTCAAAAAACACTGGGACGATTCGCTCCCTTTGCGATCCTCACGCACGGGGTATTTCGTTCATCCTGTGGGATTTTCGGGGGTCGATTGTAGCTTGAACGACAACGATTCGGTGAAATGGGGACCTTACACGTTGCAGGTCATTACGACACTAGGGCATTCTCGGGATCACACTTCTTTTGCACTGACTACAACGGATAAACAAACTTTGATATTTTGTGGCGATGCCTTTTCCACGACAGGGAAACTGTGGACCCCCTACACAACCGATTGGGATCATTGGACCGAGGCCGGCCTAAAACCCACTTATGAATCCCTTCGGAAATTGGCCAAATTGAAACCACAAATCTTGTTTCCTGCGCATGGCCCGAAACTCCAAAAGGATGTCGAAACCGCTTTGGAGCAAACGGCAAAAGCGATCGAAGAAGTTGCCTTCCTGAGAAGTTTTGAAAGGTATACGAAACGACTGGGCGATGTTCCCCAGTACAAGTTTTTGGTTCCGAAAGAACAAGTAGGCTCTGCGGGAGATAAGCCTTGGTCCAAAGTGTCGGACCACCTTTTCATTACGGGGAATACTTATGTTCTCGTTTCGAACTTGAACAAAAACTATTTAGTGCTGGACCCTTGGGGGCAACGCTCGGTCGATCAACTGAAGAAACTGGTCAAAGATGAGGGGCTTGGGAAACTCGAAGTGGTGATGTTCTCGCATGCCCATTACGATCATTATGACGGAGTCTACCTGCTGCCCGAGCGAGAGAGTTTTTCGGTCTGGTCGTTGGATCGAGTGGCAGGCCCGATCCGAGAACCATTCCGTTGGCGGGCACCGTTTCTCGATGCTCGGCCCGTCGAATTCAATAAGTTATTCAAAGAAGGGGAACAAGCCCAATGGGGAGGCTATACTTTCAAATTCCATCATTTTCCCGGACAAAGTGAATTCACGATGGCCATTGAAACCACCATCGACAAGAAGAAATGTTTGTTTGTGGCGGATAATTTTTTCCATCAGGAACAATACTCGGGGACGGGGGGATGGATGGGATTGAATCGGAGTTTTCCGGCTCCCTACGCCGAAAGTGCTCGAAAAGCACTGGCGATCCAGCCGGAATGGATTTTGGCCGAACACGGCGGTCCGTATGAATTCAACGCCGAGGATTATCGGCGACGGGTCCGCTGGGGAGAAGATTCGGTTAAAGCAGTCGATGCGATTTCTCCTTCGGGGAATCATCGACGCGATTGGGACCCGAACCGGATTACCGCCGAGCCGATCTTAATCAAGGCCAAAGCAGGGGGGGAAATCTCGTTTCAAATTCATGCTAATAACCCAACGGGTCAGGCCGAAAAAATCAAAATCCATTTACAAGGAAGGGGCATCTTTCCAGATCAAAAATGGGAAACGCTCGTGGGGGCAGGTAAAACCAATAGTCAAGTGGTCCGAATATCACTTCCCAAGGACCTCGCCAAAGGGAAGCATATCTTCCCAATTGTTCCGACCGATGGACAAGGTCACGATTCAACCGATGCCTTCTTTGTGGTGGAAGTAGAATAGAATTTTTTTCAAGCCGTAATTCATATGCTACATTAACTTAAGGTGAAAACGGAGGTAGATTTTGCCCGAGTTCAAAATGCCGAAAATATTTCGATAAAATTATTATTATTCAGGGTTGAAAAGATATTGTGCAAGTCTCAACCTGTGCTAAGAATAATAAAACGCTCCCATGACCTCTCTAAAAATGGGTTTCAAGCATGCCAACACCGGTGACCACCAACGAGTTTCTGGACCTCATTCATAAAAGTGGATTGCTTGATGATGCAACTTTGGCGAAGCTCCACCAAGCCGAACTTCCTACTTCACCGATCGATTGTGCTAAGCAGTTGATTAAAGAAAACATTCTCACTCGCTACCAAGCTCAGCAACTTTTGACGGGGAAATATAAGGGGCTGCGTTTTGATCGTCTGAAAATTTTGGATCGGATCGGCCAAGGGGGGATGGGGGCGGTCTTCCTTTGCGAACATCTTTCGCTTCGCCGAAAAGTGGCTGTGAAAATTTTGACCCCCGATGTTTCTAACGATCCGGGCCGTAAAGAAAGGTTCCTCCGTGAAGCCCGAGCAGCAGCATCACTCGATCATCCGAATATCGTTCAAGTGTTTGACCTCAGTTCTTCGGGGGGATTGTTGTATTTGGTAATGGAATATATCGAAGGTCAAGACCTCCAAACGTGGATTAACAAAAATGGTCCCATGCCGATCGATTTAGCTGCGTTGTACATCTCGCAAGCGGCCGCGGGGTTAGCCCATGCCCATTCCAAAGGATTGGTCCATCGAGATATTAAACCGGCCAATTTGCTCTTGGATCAAAACGGGGTCATCAAAATTCTCGATTTGGGTTTGGCCCGTTACGCCGATGATAAGTCGGATAATCTGACGGAAAAGTTCGATCGCGGAGCCGTGCTCGGAACGGCCGACTACATGGCTCCCGAACAGATTGTGGCATCCAGTCAGGTCGATGCCCGAGCCGATATTTATAGCTTGGGGGTGACCTTATACGCGTTGGTGTCCGGCAAGCCTCCCTTTGGTGGCAATAGCACCCAAAAGATGATCGGTCATCAGTCCCATATAGCGACCCCTTTGAGTTCACTGCGACCCGATATACCAAAAGGATTTGCGAAAATCGTCGCCAAGATGATGCAAAAAAATCCCGCCGATCGCTACCAAACCGCTGAAGAAGTGATCGAGGCACTCTCCCAGTGGAGTGCGGAAGAGGTTCAGTCGAATCCGGGCACAGGGGTGCGGGTGAATCCCCTTTCTAAGGTTCCCTCGGGGAGAAGATCGAAGATTTCTCGGAAGAAAAAATCTCCCCTCGTTTGGTTGGTGCCTGTGCTGTTGTTGAGTTTCCTTTTGATCGGAGGGGGGATCGCGGCAGCTATCTACTTTGGGGGTTCGGAACCCAAAACCGTTGTGCAAAATCCACCACCGGACAACGAGAATCCTCCCAAGAAAGATAACGAACCCCCAACCCCAAAGGGTACCGAAAATCCCCCCAAGAAAGATAACGAAACTCCGACCAAAAAAGAAATCGTTCCCACGAAGAAGAAAGACCCTCTTCGAGAACATTTTGTCAAAGTGTTGGAAACTCGTTTTGATCGTCTGGAAGAATGGGAAAGTGAGATCTCTACTTCCGAAGCCATTAATGGGGCAAGCGATACTCGCATCCCTCGGGACTGCTTAGTTAACGTTTGGGATAAAGATGCCAAGGCCCTTGTTGGAATAAAGAAATTCTTGGGGGAACCGGCCTTTATGATGAAAAATCTCCAGAAAAGTTCGGTCCAGATATTCCCAATCGCTAGGAACTTAAATGTCGAAGCAGGGGCTACGGTGGGTTTTCGGATCACCTATGCCACTCCGAAGTTATCTCCCGAGCAAGGACAAAATCGTAAAGAGATCGGTGCCGTAGAAGTTCGACATAATAACGAACGATTGATAATTTCTAGACTGGCTACCACCGAGGGGCAATGGCAAACGGTCGAGGCCGTCACGATTGCTCCCGAAAACATGAGCCTTAAAATCTATGTCCAATCGAGTGTCTTGGGTGATGATAGCCTGATGTATGTTCGTTCGTTTGAACTATTCCAGACCAAGGAACCCCAAGGCCAGAGCGTTTTCGCTAACTTCATCCCGAACTTGGAACCCTTTTCTTTGACTCGCACGAACGAGCAAGTCATCAACACGATGGGATCCGGAGATTTGCCCAAGGGATGGGTCACCAACACATGGAAACAAAACACTCAAGCCACCTTTGCTGTAGAGGAAATTGAGGGGACAAAAGCGATTCGCATCCAAAACGATTTCGGAAATACAGGGCAGATATTCAGTTACGAAGGGATCATGCCGGTCAAACAGAATCACCGCTATCGGGTGCGAATTACCTATCGCACTTCTGAAACGACGGAAGGAAATCTCGGTCTGCGGGTCGACAACGGGCCGAACAAACCCGATCTTTGGACCGTTCGCTTCCGTAAGAATGTCAGTGAGTGGACCCCGCTCGATGCGATTGTGGTCCCGAATATCGATGGCAAACTGAACCTCACCATACGGAATTTACAATGGGAAGCAGGCAACGCTCTTCTCATCAAACAGATCGAAGTTTTTGAACTGGCCCCTTATGAATAGAAGTTACTTCATCAGGTTATTCCATCGCTCCCACTGACCCCCGTTTCTATCAATCTATTCTTTTTCAATTGAATTGGACTGGGTCCAAAGTCAACTGAATTGCTCCTCGAAGGATACGAATTGGCCACGAAGGTCATAAACTCATTTCTTGGCGGACCCGTTGGGCAATTTCTTGGCCGATCGTCAAGGAGGCCGTCGCAGCAGGAGACGGAGCATTGAGAACGTGAATCATCTTCTCAGCACTTCGGATATAAAAATCGTCTACCAGTTTCCCTTCTCGGCTGATGGCTTGGGCACGGACACCGGCCCCGATCCGCACAATATCCCGTTGTTGCACTTCGGGGATCAAGCGTTGCAGGGCCTTCCAGAAAAATCGAGTGAATAAGGAACGCTGAAATTCTTCAATTCCGGTACGCCAAAATTGTTTGGCCAGTTTCCAAAATCCTGCAAACAATGCCATCTCAGAAAGGTCCCGCAAGGAGACATCGCGAAAACGATACCCCTCCCGACGGAACGCTAACACGGCATTGGGGCCAGCTTCGATTCCTCCGCGAATCATCCGTGTGAAGTGGACGCCCAAAAAAGGTAATTGCGGATTCGGCACCGGATAGATCAGATTCCGCACCAGATAGCTTTTTTCGGGGCGAAGCTGGTAATACTCGCCACGAAAAGGAACAATCTGAACTTCGGGGTCCAGACCACATAATCGAGCCACTCGATCGGAATACAGGCCCGCACAATTCACCAAGCCCCGAACCTGCACTTCTCCTTTCGTGGTCTCCAATATCAAACCATTGTTTTCTCGTTTGACCCCCAAGAACTGGGCCGAGGTGTGAACTTCCCCGCCAAGCTGTTGAATCAACTCGGCATATTTACGGGCGACGGCGGGATAATCGACGATTCCGGTTTCCCTGACAAAAATCCCTGCAATTCCGCTAACATGGGGTTCATATTCTTTCAAACTGCTATGGTCGAGTCGTCGGGTATGCAGGCCATTCGCTTTTCCACGTTGTTCGATCATCTCAAGAGCAGGAAGTTCCTTCGGATCGGTGGCCACAATCACTTTACCGCACCGCTCATGAGCAATGCCATGCTCCGCACAAAAGCGATACAGCTCCTCTCGACCAAGGGTACAAGTGCGTGCTTTGGCCGAACCCGGTTTATAATAAATACCTGAGTGAATGACCCCGCTGTTGTGCCCTGTCTGATGCAGGGCAAGGTCTTTTTCGCTTTCAATCACCCCAACACGCAACCCCGAACGGGCCAAGGCCAGTCCCGTGGCAAGGCCGACAATCCCTCCACCGATAATCCCGATTTGATAATTCCCCAAACTCATAGTGGAATTCCTTTGGGCGTCCAGACTCGATCTTGTGAAATAGTTTCCTAAATCATTGATAGGTCTTAACTACCCCGAGAGGAACTATGGTCATCACCGAGGTGATTCCCCAACGAATTCCGGAAATCTTGGTTGTCCGCTATCGACAATTTGCCGATTTTCGTGGTCATTTTGTCGAGACATTGCGGACGGCTCCTTTCGCTCAAAACGGTGGCCATCCTCTCTTGCAGGGGACCACTCTGCAAGGTGCCCAATTCGTTCAGGTGAATGAAAGCTATTCGGTTGCCAAGACCTTTCGAGGGTTGCATTTCCAACATCCCTATCAAGGAAAGTTGGTGCGGGTGATCAGTGGACATCTGATCGATTTTGCCGTTGATATTCGGCCCAATTCGCCAACCTTTGGTCGAGTATTTTTGCACTGCAGTTTGGAATCCGCAAGGAGAGGTCACCCTGTCCCCGATGACACGGGGTTTGCAGTTTGATTATTGCGACCCCAGCTTGAAGCAGATTTTTTTGGATGCCTTGGCGGACCCAGAAACGAAACTGAAAGATCGCGATCGGGATGGTTTACAACTCAAAGAATGGTTAGAGCATCCCTTGGCGGGCCATTTTGCTTACGAGCGTTGGAAATAATTCGTGTGGTGAGGCAATCCCGACACAGGGCTTGAGTACCTCGTATTGATCCGAGTTGCCCGTCTCGGTGCATTTAAGCGGTCTCGGAGCATTTAAGCGGTGAACCAATTTGACGGGGGGTGGGTCATTTCTTTTTCAGGACTGGCTCAAAAGTGACCAGTACCT
>JAOAAA010000096.1 GCA_026419115.1 Gemmataceae bacterium | reverse complement strand
CCCAAGATCAGCAAGATGCAAATCGAGTTGATGGTCAATAGCTTCGCCGCCGACTTTACCCGAATCGCCACCCTGCAATTCACCAACAGCGTCGGGATGGCCCGCATGAAATGGTTAGGAATCAGCGAAGGACACCACGAACTTTCCCACGAACCGAATAACAACGAAAAAGCTCAAGAAAAACTCACCAAGATCGATACTTGGTTCTGCGAACAACTCGCTTACTTAGCCAAACGTCTTTCGGAAACGCCCGAACCCGGCGGTGAGGGGAGCCTACTCGACAACACCACCATCATTTGGACCAACGAACTCGGCCAAGGGAATTCCCACACCCATAACGATACCCCGTTCTTGTTGGTCGGTGGGGGGCTTAACTTCAAGATGGGCCGATCCCTGAAATACAAGCAAGTGCCGCATAACCGCTTCTTGTTATCCTTGGCCCATGCCTTTGGTCACCACATCAAGACCTTTGGAAACCCCAATTACTGTGGCGACGGACCTTTGAACAATTTGACGTAATCCCGTTGCCGATCGACTGCTCAAACCGTGCTGTATCTTCACGGGGGGGGGGGGAAGGTAACAAGCCTGCACAATGGAACCAAGGAACATAGAATCGTTCCACGGGCTTGCCCCCCTCCTCTCAAATCATTCAAATACCCGCAAAAGCATCTTTTTTGCTCCACTCATTCAGGTATCCTTGAGAGCATTCTTTCGCCCCTTTCATTCAAGTATCCTTGAGAACATTGTCGGTTTCTGGATCGCATCACGACTCTGGGAAGGATTAGATTCACACATCAACGAATAAAGAAGCACTTATACGTTCATTCATCTCCTGCCATGACAATGGAGGATCAGATTCATGCCGAGGTGATTTATCGGTTCGATGGGAGTGTTATTTCAGAACTTTGAGCGGGCGGAGTTCACGGGGTAACGGGAAACTGACATTTTCTTCTCGTACCGTCCGCGATTCCACTGTGGCAGCAAAATGATTGCGCAGATATTCCACAACCTGTTGAACATTCTCTTCAGGGGCGCTGGCTCCCGCAGTGACTAGAACAATATCATCGGGGCGAAACCATTCCGGCTTCAATTCCGCGACCGAATCAATCAGATGAGCCTCTTTGCCTTTCTGAGTGGCAATTTCTGCCAAGCGGGCCGAGTTCGAGCTATTTTGACTTCCTAAGACCAGCACAACCCGAGCCTCTGCCGAAAGGTCTTTGACCGCTTCTTGCCGATTTTGGGTCGCATAGCAAATGTCCGATTTGTTCGGCCCCACAATCTGCGGATACCGCCGACGCAGGGCCGCAATGATCCCTTCGGTTTCATCGACACTTAAAGTGGTCTGAGTGAGATAAGCCAGTTTGTCCTCCTGAGTGAAAGTGAGTTTTTCGACATCGGCTTCGTTCTCGACCAAAACGATCGCGTGGGGGGCTTCCCCCATCGTTCCCACCACTTCATCATGTCCCTCGTGCCCAATGAGAATGATGGTGTAGCCTTCTTGAGCGTATCGGATCGCTTCCATATGAACTTTGGTGACCAAAGGACAAGTGGCATCGATCGCCCGTAAATTCCGTCGAGCCGAGGCTTCCCGAATCGCAGGGGAAATCCCGTGTGCCGAATACATCACGGTTTGCCCATAAGGGACATCCTCAATCGAATCGACAAAGACGACCCCCATTTTTTTGAAGCGTTCCACAACGGGCCGGTTATGAACAATCTCGTGATAAACATAAATCGGGGTTCCAAATGCTCGGAGAGCGGTTTCGAGAGCATCGACCGCCATGTTCACACCGGCACAAAAACCTCGGGGATTCGCCAAGATCACATGCATAAAAGATTTTGATCCAACAGGTCGCAAAAAAAGAGTGAGGGCCACACTCTACCGATATTAGTAGGGGTAACCCTCACCCGTTCAAGTTGTTTTTAGAAGAGATTGGTATTATTTGAACTTCACCTCGCTGACGGTGATGACCATTTTTTCACCATCTTTTTTGACGGTGCCGGTCACAGTACCTTCTTTGGCAGCGGTGCAAACTTCTTTGTGGAACTTCTTGTCGGCAGCAGCATCGAACCAGTAAATTTTGTCACCGGCTTTGACGACTGTGGCACATTTGTCGGACTTGCCTAAGTCGCACTTAGCACAAGTGACCGAACCTTTGATCTCTTCTTTCTTTTCTTTGTCTTCAGCGCTGATGGTGAAGACTAACCCTGCAACCATGGCAAGGGCTGCAAAAAGACGCAGCATAGTGAGGAACCTCCGAATAAATGGTTTAATAGGCCAACCCCATGTTGACCCATCTCCCTAATGAATAGGGTAAAGGAAGTATACTCAGGCCATAAAGGGTTGCAATCTTTTTTTTCATAAGCGAAATGACCCCATCGTGTCTCCCTAAGACAGGGCCATTCTGCCCAAACAAGCAGATCGGAGGGGTAAGCCCAATCGATCGGGTGGGAAGATCAATCGGTTGGAAAGGAAGCCCAAAGTTGACTTTATAAGAAAAGGAAAAATTGCTATAAATTCAAGATTGGGTAAGAACTTTCTGGAGAGATGCGACAGAATTTCTTCAAATATTCAAGGAAGCTGTCAATTTATATCCAAGTGGTTCGTCATACCTATATATAAGGCTTCCTCTCCGGAGAGCATCCTAATATGAAACGAGTTTTAGCAGTCGTGTTGATTGCCACTTTCGGTTCGATCCCATCTGGATTCGGTCAAGATAAAACCAAAGAAGATGTCGCCGAAACAGTTCGCAAAGGCCTTGAATGGCTCGCCCGCCAACAGCGGAACGATGGCTCGTTCGAGGTAGCAGGGGGGCAAAATCCCACCGCAATGACCGGCATCGCCGGCATGGCTTTTTTGCTGGAAGGTTCCACCATCAAAGAAGGGAAATATAGCCAACAAATCAAGAAAGCCACCGAATGGTACATGAAGCGAAGCCAACCCAACGGCTTGCTCGCCAACCCTGCTAACCCCATGGAAGCGAGCCGATATATGTACGGGCACGGGTTTGGCCTGCTCTTCTTGGCCTGCGTGTATGGCGAAGAAGAAGACGAAAAACGCCGCAAGGAACTCGAAAAGGTTCTCACCAAAGCCGTTGAATTCACAGGAAAAGCCCAAACGGATAAAGGAGGCTGGGGTTACGTTTCCGCATCCGAAGGGGGCGGATTCGACGAAGGTTCGGTAACCATCACGCAACTGCAAGGATTACGAGCCGCCCGCAATGCGGGAATCGTGGTGCCGAAAAGTATTATCGATAAATCGATCGACTATCTCAAAAAATCGACCGCACGGGATGGAGGGGTTATCTACTCGTTACACAATGCCGGCGGAGGCTTTGGCGAAGCCCCTGGTTCAGGGCAACCCGCGTTAACTGCCGCCGCCGTGGCCTGTGCCTTCTCCCAAGGGGAATATAAATCCGACTACGCGAAGAAATGGTTGAAATTCTGCCAAACGCGAATCCCCTTCGGTAAAGGCCGCGTCAACGGGCACGATGAATATACCACCTACTACTTTGCTCAAGCGATGTATGTCCTCGGCGACGATGGTTGGGAAAAACTATTCAACGAAAAGAACGGCATGAAATGGAGCGAGTTCAAAAACGGCATATTCGCACAAATCATGCGCTCGCAACAATCCGACGGGAGCTTCGCAGGGGGCGGCGGCTGGGGTGCCGGCTCGGTCTTCACCGCAGGGGTCTACCTGACCATTCTGCAATTAGAAAACAACACGCTGCCCATCTACATGCGGTAGAAAGAAACAGGTGAGATAAATCGAGAGGAGTGAGAAAAAATCGGATCGGGTCGAACGATCCTTTCAAGAAGCTAATCCCCCTCTCCCTATCTGTTGTTCCAACGATGTTTCTCGATTCTTGTTTAAGATAGGTGAGATATTCCACCAATCGGCATCCAAAAAGGGAAACTGTTCCGGCCACTTTCAAACAAGAAACGTTCCTAGACATCAATCATCGCACTCAACTTAGTGAGCGTCTAAGTTGAACAAGTTACAACCTCAAATATCGTAACGGCCCTATCTGAATATGAATTAGCAATCCTTAGAGAAACCGAGAGGAATCCCTACTGGGAAAGCTCTGCCCAGCCTACTTGTAATTAACCGAAGACTGGCAACAGTCACAATGATTATGATTAAGAGAAGAGAAAATTCCTATGATAGACACATCGCCTAAATATCCCAAATTAAAATTTTATCTTACTTACCCGATTTAACTTAGGTTTGGATCGGAAAGAGTCGATGAAGAGGAAGGTTTAAGGAAAATCTGTCGTGGGATGGTTTTGAGAAGGAACGAACTTCGAGGAGAATCGTCGTCGTTTGGGAATCCCATGATGATGATGTGTCCCTAACCAAAAGTTACTCCGAAATATGCATACAAATAAAGTACTCAGACATACGATTGATATAAATCGAATTGCATCGAATGCAATTGCACAGGAGAGCATGAGACGTGGGGATGCATCCGATTCCCCCCCTAGTTTTCTCAGCCCCCATGCCTATCAGCCGAGGCCGAGTTTTTTTCGTCGCGTTTTGAAATGGATATTTCGGCAAGCGAAAAAAATCATCCGTCCGATTCTTCGTCGTTATCGGGATTTTCACAATCGGTTGGTGACCGAACAATTAAATCGCATTGAGAGTCGATTAGGCCTGATCCATGAGATTGCACCACAATTAAAAAACCTAGAACGGCATCTATCTTCTCAGGATGCGACCACCCAAAGACTTTCCGAAATAGAAAGGAGATTATCAGCCCAGTTAGATTTACTCCATCAAATCCGCACTTACTCGACCATATTGGCTCGACGAGTACATTTAGGACTTGGGAACGATCGAGTTTTAGTGAAAACCTCAGTCGGATATGCTTTTTGTTATACACATGATGTTTCAGTTTTAACTAGTCTCATTGACACAGGGGAACTGGAGTTAGGAACTCGACTCCTGATTGAAAGAATTTTGGCCCCGCACTCAACCTTTGTGGATATCGGAGCCAATATCGGTCTTCATACCCTAGCATCTGCAAGGGCTATGAAGGGTCAGGGCAAAATAATTGCCTTCGAGCCTTATGGTCCTTCGGCAGAACTTCTCAAAGAGACAATTTTTTTGAATAATTTTCAGGATATCGTCGAGATTCATCAAGCAGCCGTATCAAGTCAAGCGGGCCGACTATTATTGCATTTAGGAAAGATCAGTGGTCACCATTCTTTATATCCGTTGGACGAGAGTTTAGCACAGAGCCAAACAACCGAAGTTCCTGTGGTTGTGTTAAGTGATGTGATCGCCCCCGAGACCAAAATTGATTTGATGAAGATCGATGTTGAAGGAGCCGAACTCGAGGTACTCAAAGGGGCCGTACCATTAATCCAGGCCAATCCGAACATGGGAATGATTGTAGAGTTAGGACCGTCGCACTTGAAACGAGTCGGAGTCAAAATCGAGGATTGGTTTAAGGAATTTAAGTCACTGAATCTCACATTTCAAGCGATCGACCCAATGAGTGGCGAGCTTCAACCGTTGAGTATTCCAACTCTTGCAGAAATGGAATCAAGCAATCTTCTGTTTGCAAGACCAGAATCGACAATATGGGCTAAAGCATGCGTGAAGAAATAATCGTGGTCGGTGATAGCGGACATGCCAAGGTCTGCATTGAACTGTTGCGAAGCATGGGAGAACCGATCGCCTATTGTGTGGGAAATAGCGCAAACAGCGAATGCCTTGGAATCCCCGTATTAAAGGGGGATGAACATCTAGAGAAACTCAGAAAAGAAGGTTATTGCAAAAGTTTTATTGCGGTTGGTAACAATGCCTTACGACGACGCCTAGCGAAAATGGTCCAGTCACTTGGTTATCAACTCACGAATGCCATTAGCCCGCAGGCGATTATTTCCCCCACCGCTCGTTTAGGAACCGGCATCGCCATCATGAGCGGAGCAGTGATTAATGCCGCTGCGATCATCCAAGACTTGGCTATCATAAATACGGGTGCTTGTGTGGATCATGATTGTGTCATTGGAGAGGCCGCTCATATTGCCCCCACTTGTGGCTTAGCAGGGAATGTGACTGTTGGAGAGGAAAGTTTTCTTGGGATTGGTTGTAAGGTCATTCCCGGAATAACCATTGGGAAAGCCGTGATTCTCGGTGCAGGTTCGGTGGTGATTCGGGATATGCCAAATGGAGTGAAAGCCGTTGGGGTTCCTGCCAAAATTCTATCGAGGTAAGTAAAATGAAGCGAATTTCTGTCGCTCAACCCTGTTTAGCGGGCAATGAGAAGAAATACGTTTTGGATTGTATCGAAAGCAATTGGATCTCCTCAACGGGAAAATATATCAGCGCGTTCGAGGAATCATTTGCCAAATTCTGCGGGACAAAGCACGCCATCAGTGCCAACAATGGGACAACCGCCTTGCATTTGGCCTTGGTAGCTATGGGGCTTCAANCCGGAGACGAGGTGATCATCCCGACCGTCACCTATATTGCCACGGCAAATGCTGTTCGCTACTGCAATGGCATTCCCGTCTTGGCCGATGTTTGCCCCGATACGATGAACCTCGATCCAAAACAGATCGAGAGTCGGATTACCCCCCGCACCAAAGGAATTATCGCCGTTCACCTCTATGGTCACCCCGCCGACATGGAAGCAATTAATCAGATGCGGATAAGCATGGACTTTGGGTGTTAGAGGATGCGGCCGAAGCTCATGGTGCTACCGTGAATGGGAAGAAAGTCGGAGGATTAGGCAAATGTGCCACCTTCAGCTTTTATGGGAACAAAATCGTGACGACGGGTGAAGGGGGGATGATCACCACAAATGATAGTGAACTGGCGGCCCGATTGCGTCTCTTTCGAGGTCAGGGGATGGACCCTGAACGGCGCTATTGGTTTCCCGTGGTTGGTTACAACTATCGCATGACGAACATCCAAGCTGCCATCGGCTTGGCACAAATGGAGGCGATCGAGCAGGCGATTTCCGAACGGGACCGCTTAGCCCAATGGTATAATCAGGCGCTCGCACCTCTGCAATCCCAGATCGTATTACCAAGTTGCCAACCTTGGGCACGCCAAGTCTTTTGGATGTACAACATCTTTTTGCGGGAAGGTACCGAACAACGAAGAGATGCCGTGATGCGTTACCTCGATTCCCAAGGGATCGAAACTCGGCCAGTATTTTACCCGATGCATGTGCTACCCCCGTATGCTCAGCCCAGTCAATTCCCAGTCGCTGATCTATGGGCGCAACGGGGGATTAACCTACCCACACACCAAGCCTTGACAGAAGATGACGTTCATCGTATTGCCGATTGTTTGGGTAAAGCATTGGTGAACGCATGAAAATTGCACTGTGCTCCTCGTTTGTTCCTTTCATCTTTGGAGGGGCTCGTAATATCGTCGAGTGGTTGGAGTCCATGCTCAAACTCCATGGCCACCAAGTAGAGCATATCTACTTGCCTGCGATCGAGACACCCGATAGTTTAATGCCGCAAATTCTTGCCTATCGCTGGCTGCGTATTGATAATGCCGACCGGATTATTTGTTTCCGGCCCCCTGCCTATCTCATCCCGCATCCGAACAAGGTTCTATGGTTCATTCATCATCTCCGAGCTTTCTACGACTTATGGGACACACAATATCGAAATTTTCCTGATAATGGTCGGAATCGGATGATTAGGAATGTGCTCAGAGAAATCGATACGCAAGCCCTGCGAGAATCTCGGGCAATCTTTACAAACTCCGCCGTCGTGAGTGAACGACTACGACATTTCAATAACCTTGAAAGTGAAATTCTTTATCCTCCGATCTACAATCCCGAACAGTTCCATTGTCGGGGATTCAATGACGAAGTGGTTTACATTTGCCGAGTCGAACACCACAAACGGCAGCACTTACTTCTCGAAGCACTGCGTTATACCACCTGTCCTATCAAACTCCGCATCTGTGGTAGCACTAGTGATCACAATTACGTTGAGTCTCTTCGCGCTATTATTCGTGACTATCGTCTAGAAAATCGAGTTCATTTCAATTTAGGTTGGATTAGTGAAGAACAAAAGGTCGAATACTTGGCTGATTGTTTGGCGGCCGCTTATCTCCCCCTCGATGAGGACTCTTACGGTTACCCCAGTATTGAAGCAAGTCATTCAGGAAAACCCATCCTCACCACGACTGATGCAGGCGGAGTCATGGAATTGGTTCGACATCAATATAACGGTTTGATCTGCGAGCCTAATCCCGAATCGGTGGCACTTGGTCTAGATCAACTCTATAACGATCGTCATTTGACAGAACAAATGGGGCAAAATGCTCTCAAACGCCTAGAAGAGCTAGGTATTAATTGGGATCGTGTCCTGAGTAGGTTGCTCGCATGAAAATTTTGGTAGTCAATAATATGGCTCCGTTTGTTTGGGGCGGAGCGGAAGAACTTGCGGTCCACCTGCAGAAGAATCTCATTCGGGCGGGTCATCAAAGCGAAGTGTTGCGTATCCCATTTCGCTGGGAACCGGCTCACCATATTCCTTCACAAATGCTCTCAGTCCGTGCGTTAGAAATGTGGAATGTGGATCGGGTCATTGCCCTGAAATTTCCTGCCTACTTGATTAGACACCCACATAAAACCCTTTGGTTACTCCATCAATACCGTCAGGCTTACGATCTTCTCGCAGCGGGTCAAAGTAATCTGTCGACCTCACCACACGGAAAAGAAATCCGTCAGGCGATTATCGCAGCGGATAATGAAACTTTTCGGGAAAGTCAGCGAATTTTCGTTATCTCTCCGGTCATTCAACAAAGATTAAAAAAGTTCAACCAGTTTGATTCGGAGGTGCTTATCCCCCCTCTGAATGACCCTGAATTATTTCTTGGTGGGGAAGATCAAGGATATATCTTTGCTGGGGGGCGGATTAATGGAATGAAACGCCAACATCTCTTAGTCGAGGCCATGGCCAAACTTCCTTCCTCAGTCCGCTTGGTTGTGGCAGGTCCTGCCGATACTCCCGAAGATGCTCAACGGTTGCAAAAACTTGTGGAACAACATGGATTAACTGATCGAGTCAAATTAGATATTCGCTTCCTTCCACGCACAGAATATGCCGCCTACCTCAACGGGGCTACAGCCGTGGCCTATCTTCCTTTTGATGAAGATGCCTTGAGTTACGTCGGGATGGAAGCTGCCACGGCCGGCAAACCCATCATCACTGCCTCAGATAGTGGCGGGGTGTTGGGACTCGTAAAACAGGGCCAAACCGGTTGGATTGCTTCTCCGAATGTCGAGTCGGTTGCTCAAACGATCGCGGAGGCCACGCGTAACCAAAACAAAACGAAACAATTAGGTCTGGCAGCTCGGGAATTTCTGAAAAGTTTAAACATCACTTGGCCACATACAATCGAGAGGCTCACGGCATGAATCTAGTCATGTTTACACCGGGCTTGATGGCTTCGGCTATTGGTCGTATGACCGACTTGGTTGTTCGAGAGCTTTGTAATTTGGGGCATCAGGTCGTTGTTATTGGAACCGAATCCGATGAATTAAGATATTCTCCGAAGCGTGACTTTGGGACACGCACCCTGCACTGGACCAATCAATCCGAAGTGGAATCGGCCCTCACTGATGCCGATTCTTGTGTTTATCACATCGGCGATAATTTTAAGTATCATCAGGGGGGCATCTTTTGGCTGGAACGATCTCGTGGCATTGTCTGCCTTCATGATTTCTTTCTGGGACATTTATTCTGTGAATGGGCGAAATCAAATCTTCCTCAAGCGACTTCGATTCTTCAACAATGGTATGGGGAGGAAATCGCCAAAAAATACTTCCGATACACGACCGCAAAAGATTTCATTGATGCGACACACGACAAAGCCCCCCTTACGGAATGGATCGCCAGTCAAGCAACAGCGATTATTGCTCATAGTCAGTGGGGAATAAAGAGAATTGTTGACGCCTGTGCGGGTCCGGTTCGGGTTGTTCCCTTGGCTTATGCTACGGTATCTGAACAACAAAATCCCTCTACAAACTCCGCAGCAAATTCAAGTTCCCAAAAAATCCAAGTGTTGACCATTGGTCATGTGAATCCGAATAAACGTATTGAGTGTGTTCTTCAGGCTATTGGTACCAACAACCAGCTTCGATCGCAAATCACCTATACTTTAGCAGGTGCCGTTGAATTAGATGTTCAAGAAAAGTTAGACATTTTAGCGGCGGAACTAGGAGTCGATCTAAAAATCCTTGGCGAGGTAAGCGACCGAGACCTTCATCGATTGATCCATCAGGCAGATATTCTTTGCTGCCTGCGAAAACCGACTCTGGAAGCAGCCTCGGCCTCGGCCATTGAATCAATGCTTTATGGAAAAGCCGTCATCGTTGAAAATGCTGGTTTCTACGCTGAATTGCCCGATGATTGCGTTCAAAAAATCGATCCGAATCAGGAGGTCCCTAGTTTACAATCGGCCTTACTTGATTTGATTTCTAATCCCGTTAAAAGAAGGGATTTAGCTCAACGTGCTCAAGAATGGGCCAAACAAACTTTCTCGGCACGGAATTACGCCCTGCAACTTCTCGAACTGATTCCGCAAAGTCAAAAAAGTGTGCTGCTGCACGAAACTCTATCGGGCTTTGCTCGCCAACTTGCTCTCTGGAATTCCAGCACGGCTCTCCTCAACTTACCTGAAACTTTAGAACCTTTGAAAATTTTTGAATCGAATCCTGAATAACCGAAGCGATAAACCGCCTCGGTTTCCCACTGCAACCGAATCGGGTTGGGATCAAGTGTTTTCGTCCACAATGACGCCAAGTTTGTTCATACGTTAATTTCCCCAATCTTGCCTTCCAAACTTGGGAGATTCTCCAGCAAGATTATTTGACAATTACGAATCTAACTCACCACTGAAAAGAGACTTAGGTTAAAACTCGTCTCCGGCATTCTCCTCTTTTTCTAATTTGTTTGACTTTTTTTCTAAAATTGGGAACTCGATTCCGTATTGTCTCGTCAGAGACGCTATAACAATGGTATCTGTTGTGCATAAACTCGCTCTCAAGGACGAGTTTTCAAGATATTAACCTAGGCCAGAGCCATATAGCTCATTGGGAGGCTTAACCATGTGGGGTATTACTGACCGTCGGCACTTTATGAAACATGTGGCCGGAGCCGCCGCTGTTTCTCTCACCACCGACTCCTTCTTGACCCGTCTGCGGGCCGAATCAGCCAATCTTCAAAAGAAGAATAAGAGCCTGATCGTCATTCACTTTGGTGGTGGCTACTCCTCCTTGGACTTCTGGGAAGAGAAAGACGGACATGCTAACTTTGGTGAAACCAAATCCGGTGCCACCAACGTCAGTGGGATCAAGATCAACGAACTGCTCGAAAAAACCCGCAAACAAATGGACAGCATCGCGCTGATTCGCTCGCTCCAATCGACCGAAGGCGACCACGCTCGTGGGACTCGCGTGATGATGACCGGTCTGCCGATCAACCCCTTGCTGGAACATCCTCACGTCGGTTCCAAAGTGGCTTGGTTGCATCGCGATAACGAAGGGGATCTGCCCCCATTCATCTCCGTCTTCGGTGGTGGTGGTGTCGGCCCCGGCTTCTTGGGCCAAAAATTCGGCGCTCTGCCCATCAATAATCCCGGCCAACCTCCCGAAAACGTTCGTCCTCCTATGGGGATCGACACCGCTCGGATGGAACGCCGTGGCGATTTGCTCGGCCGTCTCGAGTCCGGCTTCCAAAAGAGCACCGGTTCCGAGCGAGACAGCGCTAAAGCTCACCAAGAAGTGCTTGACAAAGCCTTGAGCCTCGTCGTTTCCAAGAACAAAGATGTCTTCACCTTGGACAAAGAACCCGATTCGGTCAAGAAATTCTATGGCTTGGATACCACCCCGAACAACGCCTTTGCTCGTGGGATGCTCCTTGCTGCCAAACTCACTGCTGCGGGTGCTTCCTGCGTCGAAGTGAATAACGGTGGCTGGGATAACCACGCAGGTATCTTCGCTCGGTTCCGTACCGTTCTTCCAGGTATCGATGCTGGTATTGGTGGCTTGATTGCTCACCTCAAAGCTAGCGGGCGTCTCAAGGATACCGTGGTGGTGACCCTTTCCGAATTCGGTCGTCCCCCCCGAATCAACGGTGGCGGTGGTCGAGACCACTATCCTCGCGCTTGGCAAGCCATGATCGCCGGTGGAAATATCAAGGGTGGTCAAGCCTATGGTAAGACCGATGCAGGTGCGGAAGGGGTTACCGAAAATGGCGTGAAGGTCGGCGACCTCTTCGCTACCATCTACGCTGCCCTTGGTATCGATCCCGAAACCCAAATCCGCGATCCGTTCGGGCGACCTGCTCCGATCGCTGGTGAGAAAGCCACTCCGGTCAAGGCTCTCTTGGCCTAAGCGATTTCTTCCCATTCACGATTGTCCTTCGAGGGGTCAGGCTTATGCTTGGCCCCTTTTGCTTTCCCTTCACCACACCCACTTTGTTTTGGCCTTGGGACCGCTTTCCTCTCATGGCCCCACCACACCCTCTTAATAATACCCTTGGGCCACGCTCCAGCCATATAGTTTTGCGAGTTGGTTCGGATTCGGTTGTTGGTCGATAAGAGTTTTCGGATCGAACGTGGCTCCTTGGTTGAAGGCACTTAGAACCTCTTGCACTCGATGGATAGGGCTACCGGTCCGCTTCGATATTTCTTCCGCAGAACAACCTTGAACATACAGACCGATCATCGTTTGGAGCCGACCTTTTTTGGAAAGAGATGGATCCACCAACAGGCGATAATGCCGACCGATATATTCCCAGTGACAAGAATGAGGTGTTGCTTTCTTGAGAGATAATCCCACACGCGGACAAAACACCAACTCAAGCGATTCATTTCGTGCAGGAATGATCTGCAAAGGGTTCGAGGCATCCCAAGCTGGTATCCCTTTGGTACGTTCCCACAATTTGGCCAATGAACCGGAGCGAGTGAATTGAATCATGGCATCGACAGTAAGGGAAGGCCCCTCGACGCGATAGGAATCGTTCGCCATTCCCCGAATGAGAATTCCTCCCCAAGCTGTGGCGCTCCCTATCGTCAGATCGATCCCCTTGAAAGTTCCCCCCCGCAATCCCCCTGAGGTTCGATGAAAATACCATTCTCCCCAGCAGCCTTGCACCGGATCACAATGCGTAAAAGGATCGGGATGCTCAGCCGAGTGGTAATAAATTTCGACCTCGGTCCAGCGGAAAAGTTGCTCCCCAATTTTTAGACGTGTTTCCTGAACCAAATGAGATGCCACCACTTTTAGCCATGCCAAAAGTGTGGGGGATTGAGAGGGAAGCGGCAAGGGTAGCATGAGGAAGGTATTTTTGGGATAGAACCTGAGAAGATTATTTCTCCGATCAGAAGTTACGCGATAACTATTCTACGGAAGGTGGATACATTCTGCTTGGGCCGTTGGATAAACGTCTCTCGATTGAACCAAGAAAAAATCCAAGGATTGCGGAATGTAACCCCCTTGCCGAGATCATGTTGTGTCAATTTTGACGGTTATATTGGCTTGTTGATCAAGTATGTTCTAGATTTGCATCAAGAAATAATCAGGAATCGCCACCTTTGGGAGAGGGACCATGCTACAGGCTCCTGCGTCGGACCTGTTACGACAGGGGATTGCGGCAGCGCGTGCGGGAGATCGGGCCAAGGCACGGATTCTATTTCGCGACGCTACCAATGCCGAACCAACGAATGAAAACGCATGGTTATGGTACGCCGGCATGGCCGAGACTCCTTTTGAAGCCATGGCCTGCTTGGAACATGTTCTTTCGATTAACCCTAATAATGAACGAGCCAAATCAGGGCTGAAGAGTGCTCGCCTCAATGCGGGGGTCGCCGCGGCCAAAGCGAATGATCGCGGTTTAGCCCGAGAATTGTTGCTCCGCACGGCTGAAGAAGACCCGAACAACGAAACGGTTTGGCTTTGGCTCTCGGGTGTGACCGATGATCCATACGAAGCGGTTTCCTACCTCCATCGGGTTCTAGAGCTAAATCCTAACAACGAACGTGCCAAAACCGGTCTCGAATTTTACCAAGGAAGAATCAGACAACTGGAAGAACACCAGGCAGCTTGGTCCTGTCCGGTGTGCCTGTCCAAGGCCTCGGAACCCGAAACGCAATGTCACTGCTGCAAGTCGATTCTCGATATTAGCCAACATGAAATGGCCCTGAATAATGCCGAAGTCGATAAGGAACGGGTTCGCGTGGGTTTGGCTCGCCTGCAAGCCTCCTTGGCCAGTCGAGATGATTACGCCACCCATTACTACATTGGCATGGCCTTTCTGAATTTAGGCAAGATCGATGATGCCTTGGGGCATTTTTACGATGCTCGGCGACATAATCCCGACGATGAAGGCTTTATTGCTCAAGTGAATGCCATCCAAGAGAAATGGACAGCCCTACCCCCAGCCGTTCCCGAAGTCGCTCCGGTGCCGGCCGACGTTGCCAATACTCCGGACAAACCGACACGCAAGGACCCTCAATTTGTGATGATTGTGGACGATAGCCCGACGATCCGCAAATTGGTTTCGATGACCCTTTCGCGGGTCGGGTATCAAATGATCGAGGCAGGAGACGGCCACGAAGCGCTCGAACGAATGCAAACCGAAGGGATTCCGGACCTGATTTTGCTCGACATCGGCATGCCAGGAATGGATGGGTTTACGTTGTGCAAAATCCTTCGCAACGATCCCCAGACCGCTAAAATCCCGATTGTAATCCTCACCGGAAAGGATGGTCTATTCAATAAAATTCGCGGTAAAATGGCTGGCTCGAACCTGTATTTGACGAAACCCTTCCAGCCCGAGGAGTTGGTACAAATCGTTCAGAAAAATTGTGGTGTCCCTGCAACGGTTGGGGTCTGACCCAAGGTGATCCATGAAAGCGGGCTACTCCCCCAATCTCGAGGGCGACCTGATTCGGCTTCTCTCGATACTCGATTTCAGCCGAAATCGTCTCGAACAAATCCCCCCACAAAAGGGGGCCATCTTGGTATTGAAGCAACTCCATTTCATGGTGAATGCCATCATCAGTGTGGCCGATCAGCACATCACCGCCAAGGTGGTCAGTCGCGATGCCAATAGTGCCTTGAAAAAAATCATCGAGTTTTATGCGATCTATCGTAGTCTGTTGCCCGATTCCCCATCGTTACACTTAATGGCCTTGTTCCACAAAGAAGAACTGGCCTTTCAGGGAGAGGTTTATCAAGACTTGTTTTGCCGTTGTGTCAACCTGTTTCAGGATATTGTTCAATCTTACTTTTCGTTGTTCACCCAACGGTTTGAAAGTTCCTTGAAAGCGCGAGACTGGGTTGAAGTGGCGGCCGGATTTTTAGTCGAACTCAAACAGACCACACGGACCATGCAAGCCACTGCCATTGCCTAAAGCATTTTCAGGTTCACGGCCATGCCGAGGGAAAGGAGAGAGAAATGAGTTTGGTGACTTGATCCCTTTACTCTAACTCTCTCCCGATTATGAGAAGTAAAAAACCGACTCACTCCTAAACCATTTGGGAATTCTCCGTATCGTGAAAGCCTTCTAAACGTTCTAATGGCTATAAACTATCTTCATCATCCTTTGGGCATCGATTTTCCTCGTCGGAATCTGGAACGCATGACAAGGACTGAGCCGAACCCCAAACGCTCCCCGATTCATTGTCAGCATCGGATCGCCGTATCCGTGATGGCTTTGATTATTGCTCCGTTGATCATCTTAGGACTCGTTGGCCTGAGCCTTTGGCTACTTGTGAACGTCGCCGTACAATGGTCGATACCCATTTCGATCGTTTTGGTAACTGGGGCTTATTTTTTTGCCCAGCAGCTCTCGCACACTTACGATTGGGTCGAGATTGAGGGAGACATGATTCGTGGCAGGAAATTTTGGTCCCGTCGTTTGATTGAACGACCGTTGAACCAAATAATTCAAGTTATTCCCTTGAAGGCAATCGACTCCGATTCGTTAGAAAATCAAGTGATTGATCGACTTTACAAAACAACTAATCGAGGCTATGAAATCCGTTTTGCCGATGGAACCAAGTTTTTCCTGATCCGAGGCGATATGTGGGGCATCGACGAGTTCATGAACGAGTTAGCCAAGTCGATGCCTTAAAATCTCCTCGGCCTGCTGACAGAGTTCTAGCAAGCGGGCTTTCCGAGTCGCATTCGTAAAATGTCCTTGCTGCTCGATCCAATCTCGCACCGAGACAATTTCTTGCAATAACCCCGTGATTGCTTGAGACTGAGCCTGCCCCGTTTGCGCGCGACTCCAATCCGGCGAGGTATGTGCAAAGATCGTTTCCGTGGGGTAAATCGGCGAAGTTTGGGCGCTGAGGCATCGCACGGCCAACCAACCCACAAAGTCCTTTACTTCAGAGGTAAGATCATCTCGGTAAGCTCCTTCGGGGTAACTGCGGCTAGCGAGAACTTGGCCGTTGCCGATCAATTCGATTTTATGGATCGGCACGAGACTTTGAAAGCCGAACTGTACGGCGTCCGAATCGGTCTGCAGATAGGGGATCGGCCCGTTGGTCACGATTCCTAATCCTTGGCGAATCGCTTCGATCGGGGAAAGGTCCGATTTTTTCACGATCGTTCGGGTCGATCCCAAGGCGATTCGGTTGGAATCTTTCCCACTTCCACCAATCAAAGGTAAACGAACTCCCGCATTCAATAAGCGATAATAGAAGGGAAGAAAGGGCCTTTTTCGCTCGACCGAATCCCATTCCAAAGCATCGACCTTTCCAAGGATGGCATTAATCAACGCTTCGCCCCCTGCCAGTCCGGCCTCGGGTCGATAGGCATCGCACCAAGTGACCAATCCTTTTTTCCGATGACATTGCGCACACCAATCGGCCAACGACCAATCGTCGCTTTCCTCGCCTCCGAAGCTCAACGGATAAACGGCCCGATGACAATGCAAAAGCCCTAATCGCCCCAAGGCAGGATGCTGGTTGAACGTGTTGACATAAACCGCCGTCGATCCTTTTTCCCATGCTGGCGCTTGTCCGCTGAACGCCAACAGGTGAGCCGTTTGCTTGTACAAATGACCATCGTTTGCAGGGAAGTTATACTCGCGGACCAGAAGCTGCACGGAATCCAACCCCTCGGCGTTGCCCTCGAAAGCAGCATCGGTGGGGGAAAGGAAATGGCAACGGGACTCGAAACTGTGATAGGGAGCCGAATCGATGCCCATTTCCAGAGCGAAACGAAGGGCCATTTGGCCGGCACCAAGGATGATTTCTTTCTCGATGGGTCGATAAAAAATCCCTTTGGTGATTTTCACCCGCAATGGGGTCTGGGTCGGCAGACGTATTTCGCATGTCCCATCACAGTAGAACCACAATTGCCCATTCAGCGAAACTTGGCCACCTACACATTCATTTCGCCCGATCGGAAAGATCGCGGAACGACTGAGAGGAAAATAGGCTTTCCCCTGCGAATCGGTAATGCAAACCCGAACGGGGGTCGGTTGCTGGGTCTGGGCATCGTTGACACGCAGATGAACAATCAGCTCTGTC
>JAOAAA010000095.1 GCA_026419115.1 Gemmataceae bacterium | reverse complement strand
CCTAAACCTCCAGTGGATGTGGGTCGAGACACTTGGGACCACGAAGTGGACTCTTCGGCGATTGTTTGAACATCGGGATATTCTCGATAGACCGCTTCGTTGAACCTTCGGAGAAAGTCAATTGCTTCGAGATTCTCGTTTCCACCATAGATATTGGGAACCCATTCTCCATATTTTCGGGAATAATCCCGATAGAGCATCGAAGCGACGGCATCGACACGCAGGCCATCTACATGGTACTCATCCAGCCAAAACAGGGCCGACGACATAAGGAAAGCCCGCACCTCGTGCCGACCATAATTAAAGATGGCACTTCCCCAATCGGGGTGATAACCCTCACGGGGATCGGCATGTTCATATAAATGAGTCCCATCAAAATAGGCTAATCCATGTTCATCCGCAGGGAAATGAGAGGGGACCCAATCGAGAAATACCCCGATTCCTTTTTGATGGAGATAATCAATCAGGTATTTCAAATCTTGAGGCGTGCCGTAGCGAGAAGTTGGTGAGAAAAATCCGGTGGTCTGATACCCCCACGAGCCATAAAACGGATGTTCCGTCAACGGTAGAAATTCGACATGTGTGAAGCCACATCGGGTCAAATGTTCCGCCAATTTCGGGGCCACTTCACGATAGCTTAAATAACGATTTTCTTCGTCGCGCATCCAAGAACCAAGATGGCATTCATAAACGCTAATGGGATGCCTTAGGCCCTGATAGCGAAAACGATTCTCCATCCATTCGCTATCATTCCACTGATATTCTAAATCCCAGACAACCGAAGCAGTCCGAGGAGGAAGCTCGGAGTAAAAGGCAAAAGGGTCCGCTTTCTCGACCTCGTAGCCGTAGGTTTTCGACTGAATGAAGTACTTATAAACCTCCCCTTGTTTCAATCCCTCGATGAATCCCAGCCATATTCCCGAGGAGCCATACGGTTGAAGCAAGTGGCTAAACTTATTCCAGCCATTGAAATCACCCATCACAGAGACCAGATGAGCATTGGGTGCCCAAACGGCAAATTGTACTCCCTTACGACCATGGCGCTCACAGAGGTGGGCACCTAATTTCTGATACAACCGATAATGCGAACCTTCGTTGAAAAGGTAAACGTCTAGTTCGCCGATCACGGCACGGTGTTCTAGGGAAAAACTCATAGCACCACATTGATTCCAGAGAAAATTTAGGCTTCAAAACATTGTAGAGACCAGAATCAAAAGAACTACTTCCACGAGGAAGAACTCTGAGTGGAACTGTCCAAGACCGTTGCCCGAATCGCCCCTGACTCCCTACGAATCCCCTCGGATTCCCGAATCGCCTCGGATTCCCAACGAATCGCCTCGGATTCCCAACAAATCGTTCCTGATTGATGAAGGAACCGTTGAAAATCTCTGGGGATTGCGGTTTTTTTTCTAGGGGGCACCTACCATATCCTTGGGAGGAAACTGAACATGCGGACCATACGGGTCGGAGCGGTGAATTACCTGAACACCAAACCACTCATTGAAGATTTTCGGCTTTTTGCCCCACAAGCGGAACTTTTCCTCGACTATCCCAGTCGGCTCGCGGATCGTCTCGCTGCTGGGGAACTCGATGTGGCGTTGATTCCCGTTGTCGAATTCTTTCGGGCAAAGAATTATACCCTTATTCCCGATATTGCCATCGCTGCCGACGGCCCTGTTTTGAGCGTGACCTTATTTAGTCGGGTTCCATGGGAGAAGATTCAATCGATTGCCTTGGATGAAGGGTCACGAACCTCGGCCGCTTTAACTCAAGTGTTACTTCGTTGCCGGTACGGGGTGAACCCAACCCGTGTGCAACTCCCCGTCGATGTCCCTGCCGACGATATGGCAACCGATGCCGTCTTATTGATCGGCGATCGGGCCATGAAGGCATGTTTGCCCGGATTCGATTATGCTTTTGACCTTTCCGAGGAATGGAAAAATTGGACCGGTTTACCCTTCGTGTTCGCCGTCTGGGCGGTGCGACCGAACATCAACCTTGAAGGAATCGATGAGGCATTAAAACAAGCGAAAATTCATGGTCTCAAACGGGCAGGAATTATCGCCCAACGAGAAGCCCCACTTCTCGGACTCGATGCAGGAATGTGTCGTCGGTATCTCAGCAATATCTTATCTTTCAACTTGGGACCTCGTGAAATCGCGGGCTTACAAAAATTTTATTCCTTGGCCTGTTCTATTGGTCTTGTTCCTGAAGGAGTTAACCTTGAGTATTACAGCACACCAAGAATCCATCTTGTCTAAGGCCGTTGCAGGCGAACGACTCTCGATGGAAGAAGGGATCGAACTTTTCGAGATTATGGACCTGAACGCTTTGGGAAAAGCAGCCCATGCCGTGACCCAACGCCTGCACCCCGAACCGTATCGAACTTATAATATTGATCGAAATATCAATTACACGAATGTTTGCTCGGCAGTATGTGACTTCTGCGCCTTCTATCGTAAGTCGGCCGATGCCGATGCCTATGTTCTCCCCCGCGAAGAGTTATACAAGAAGATCGAAGAAACCATTGCCCTTGGCGGTGATCAAATTCTCCTTCAAGGGGGAATGCATCCCTCACTGAAATTAGAATGGTACGAGGAACTCCTCAGGGATTTGAAAAGTCGTTACCCTAAGGTGAACCTGCATGCATTTAGCCCCCCTGAAATCGTTCAATTTGCCAAGATCAACAAACTTTCGCTAGTTGAGGTCCTCACACGGCTCAAGGCCGCGGGCATGGGAAGCCTTCCAGGGGGGGGAGCCGAAATTTTAGTCGATCGCGTTCGCAAGGAACTGACCAAAGGGAAAGCCCTAACCGACGAGTGGTTGGAGGTGAATCGTGTTTGGCATCAACTGGGGGGACGTTCCACTTGCACCATGATGTTTGGACATATCGAAACGATCCCCGAACGGATTGAACATTTGGAACGATTGCGGCAACTTCAAGATGAAACAGGGGGATTTACTGCCTTCATTTGTTGGACGCTGCAGCCGGGCCATAAGATGGCCCATTTCCCCGCAGTGGGGTCTTTCGAGTATCTCCGCACCCAAGCCATTGCTCGCTTGTATCTCGACAACATTAAGAACATTCAAAGCTCATGGGTCACTCAAGGTGCGAAGATTGGGCAAATTGCGTTGTTCTTTGGCGCGAATGATATGGGAAGCCTGATGATCGAGGAAAATGTGGTTGCCTCGGCAGGGACCGTTCATTATCTCACCTTAGAGCAAATCAAATCGAGCATCAAGGAAGCGGGGTATATTCCACGACAACGCAACGTCTTTTACGAATACATCGATACCGTAGCTTGTTAGCCCATTTGCCTGATTTCCCAAAGATTATTTTTTTCTGGAATGTCGTTTAGCCCCTTGACAATCCTCGTCTCTCAGGGTATCAGCGAAGCATCTGATGGATCAGAGTTTTCGGACAAGGATTGTCCGCCATGCTGCGTTGGCAGTACATTATCGTCTTGCTTGCTCCTTTCATGGTTGGTTGTTTGGGTTCCACAAAAGATACGGAACCAAGCATCAAACCTAGGGCATTACTCGAACAAACGACTCGGGGCGAAGATGCCGTGGCCCTTGAGTTGGTCTATATTGAACGTCCTCATACCGATCAAAATTTTCAACGAGTTTGGAAAGGAATCGATGAACAAGCTCTGCCCTATGAGAAAAGAGCTTTAATCAAAGACAACGGCTTTCGAGTCGGGGTGGTTTCAGGCATCATCCCTGAAGATTTACAAAAGCTGATTAACGATCCGATGAATCCCCTCGGTCGAAGACTGCGTAGTTTTCTGATCCATGAATCGATTTCTATTCCCATCCCTGACGAGCGACCTACCCTCTCTTTCAAAACCATCAACGAGAAACAAGCGGAGAAAAAACACACTTTCGAGAATGCCCAGTTAATGCTGCGATTAAAAGCCACTCGCCTTGAGACGGGGGAATATCAACTGGTGTTTACCCCTGAAATTGATGCCAAAGACCAGACCCATTGGACTCCAACCGGTTCCACTTTGTTTAAAGAGCCGACGCCCTTTCCGGAATGTTCTTGGGAAGTGAAACTTCATTCTAAAGAATGTTTGGTGATTGGCTGTACCCTAGAGGAGGACACTCTGGGGCATGCGTTTTTTCAATTTCAAGGGGCACTTCGTCCCGTTCAGAGATTATTGGTGGTTCGTGTATTCCATCCCGATCCCGAATCGTTATCACAAGCAGAGAAACGATCGCAAACTGATGAGAAGCAATTCGATGAGGTCACCCCGATTGCAGAACGACTGCTCCCAAGAACTCGGAGATAGTTCATTCTGTAATTGGTCAGACTCATCCTCAACCATTGAAGATGAAGGAAAGGCTCAACTTAATTCATGGGTGAGATAATGAGAGGAGGGAATCAATCGAGTCGCCAATCGATTAGAGCAATTCCGCGATCGGCTTCGAACCTTCTGGGGTGAGCCAAACAGGTCGGGTTCCTACATGATGTTTTGCCCGTGCGTTAATCCCCAAGGTTTTGTAGATCGTCGAGAACAAATCGCCTTCCGAAACGGGATTCTCTTTCACTTCTTTACCATCCGCATCGGTACTGCCGTAAACTTGGCCCCCTTTGATCCCCCCCCCCGCAAGGACAGTCGTCCAAGCACGGATATAGTGATCTCGACCGGCGCGATTATTGATGTTGGGGGTACGGCCCACCTCACCCATCCAAACCACAAGGGTATCTTTGAGCAAGCCCCGTTCTTCGAGATCGATCAATAGCGCCGACCAAGCCGAATCCAGAACATTCATGTTCGCTTTATGGACGACAAAGTTATCGGAATGAGAATCGTAGTTCTCTTGGCCCACTTCCACAAAAGGAACACCCGCTTCGATCAACTTGCGTGCCATGAAGCAACCTTTACCGAATTCGGTATCCCCGTAGCGTTCTTTGGCCAAGGGCCAATCCTTGGAAATATCAAACACCTGTTTGGCTTTCATCAAGCGATAGGCTCTTTCTTTGGCTAAGCGATGGCTCTCAAAAGGCTCGGCCTTGTGGGTTTCGGCGAACTCGTTTTGGATAAATCGCAATAGATCGGCCCTTTTTTTCTCGGCCTCTTCGGAGAGATTCGATCCAGAAAAACTAGGTAGTCGGCCATCGCGTCCCAAAGAAAACGGTTCGTATTGCGGCCCCAAATACCCTGCTCCGCCGTTACCAGTTGATCCCATACGGACAAAACTCGGAAGGTCCGAAGAGGTGTTGCCCAGATATTTTGCAATCACCGCACCAATTTCCGGATGGGGGGTCCGTTCGGAAATTTTGTAACAGGTATGCATGTGATAAATGCCGTCGGGGTGATCGGGCGATTGCGTTTTCATCGAGCGGATCACCGCCAATTTATCCATCAACTGCCCCATTTTGGGGAGATACTCGCACAGTTGAATCCCTGTAACCTTACTAGGAATGGGACGGAATGGCCCCGCGGTGGGGCGGCCGGGCTTCATATCGAATGTATCGATCTGGCTGGCTCCTCCATTCATCCACAGAAGGATGCACTTTTTGCCGGATTTCATGGCTTCTTCGGCAGCGAGTCGCGTATGGGAAATCCCCCCCCAGTTCGTAACAATCCCTGCACTGGAGACCAAGGCCCCTTTCAGAAAGGCCCGCCGACCGATATGCGAAGACAGAGAGGAACCAAACATATCAATATCCCTTTATGGTTTAGTGATTGAAGCGAAATTCTGGACTATTGAGCAATACCCAAATGGCATCTTCCACAGCACCTTCAGGTTTAGAACCGGCAGCACTAAGAAACTCAACAAATTTCGAGGTTTCTTTTTCGCTGGGTCTTCGAGAAAGCACGGCCAAGAAGAGTTTTTCCACCTTAGCTTCGGGGGGTTCTTTCGAGGTCAGAACTTGATCGGCAAGATTTCCCTTTTTACGTCGAATGAGACCTTTGATATTCTCGGAATTATTCCAGAAGAGATGTTCTCCGAGACTTCCCTGAAACTCTCCTAGACCATTCAAAGGTTCACCAAAATAACGCAAAAAATACTCTTCCCCTGCATTGGGTAGCCTGCTTGGTGTTTTGTTGTCCACATCGTACCCCGTTGCTTGTCGGATGGCCAGCATGATTTCCTCTGCGGAAAGGGGGCGGACACGGGCCCGCTCATAGAAGCGAAGCGAAGCCTCGCGTGAGGGACCTTTCGAGGAAAGTTGATAAGCATCGCTTAAAACAATCTCTCGAATCAGCCAACGAACATCGAACTTATTCCCGATGAATTGTGTGGTCATTTGATCGAGTAAGGCGCCAAGTTCGGGCTTATGGTGATCCCCGAGATCATCGACGGGATGAACAATCCCCCGCCCCATGAATTGCCCCCAGATTCGATTGACCATTGCCTTTGCAAAATAGGGGTTTTTGGGTTGAGCCAACCAATCGGCGAACTTCTCTTTTCGTGAAAAGAAAGGTTTGGGAAGGGTCTTGGTCCCTTCTTTAACGGGTTCTTCTTTGAAGCCCATCGGTGGGGTAGGCTCGTTCAGAGGCTCTGCCCCTAAAAATTTGGGTTTGATGGGTTCCCCTTTTTGGCCCGGTTTTTGATCCTTCGCGGCCCCTGTGAAAAGGACTTCGCCGGTCGATTTCTCACCGATTTTATATTTCTTATCTGGTCCTGTTCCTCCTCCATCAAGAACGACCAACCGAACAAAGAACCCTGCCATGCCATAAAAATCTTTCTGGGTCCATTTATCAAAAGGATGATCATGGCAGCGGGCACATTGCAGTTGTGTCCCCATGAAAATACGGGTTACCCCCACGGTCGCCTCTTCGGGGTTGCTGCGATATTGCACCAAAAACAGTTCGGAGCCTTCCTCTTCCGCTAGGAGAATTTTTTTTGCGATTTGATCGAGGCCGATTTTGTTGTTGAACTGGGCCGTCAGCCAAGCCCGAAAGCCGTCACGCTTCCGAGTTGCCTCCGGATTTAACGGGTTCCGACCAAACAAAACTTGATCCCAGACGAGGGTCTGACTTTGTGAAAATCGAGGGTCTGCTAGATATTTATCGATCAACTTCTCTCGTTTTTGTGGGTCGTTATCTTTCAGAAAAGCGATCACCTCCTCAGCTGTTGGGATAGTCCCTAACAAGTCTAGGGTGACCCTTCGGAGAAATTCCTCGTCGCTGGACTTTTCCGCTGGGGTAAGGTTATTTTGTTTCCATGCCGCGGAGATTTGTTGGTTGATGCTTTTATGTAGGGGTTCCGCAGCGTAAATACCCACATCCACTAAAATGAGCAGCGAGAATAGAGAGGAAAGGATTGATATTTTCACGATTTCATATCCATTAAGGTTGGAATCAGAAAAGGTATTTTCGGTAGGTGTGATTAGTCTAACAAAGGTTATTTCCGAAATCAACAAAATTCTTGTTTAGGGGCAACCTACCCCCCTCCATGTTTAATGCTTGGGGAGTACCCCAGATACGTCCAGACTGACAATCTCCGTTCACCCTCACGAATTCAAGGATGACCCTAACTCAACTGGAAGATTTTTCATTGCCAATGAGAGGAATCCTTTTTTGTTCCTACGGAAGCTGGAAACAGAGAAACGAAGGCTGGAAACAGGGAAACAAAGGGGAGGAATCCCCTTTTTGTTTCTACGAAGGCTGGAAAATTTCTATCGATTGTGCGGGTTAAATGCCGATAAATTTTGCTGTGGACCCATAAAGAGGAAATTGGGTATTTTGGGGGACCCTAAACCATGAAACGTATCGGTGCGATGGCACTGGTTCTAACGGCATCGACCATCTTGGCCGAGGACGTTTGGAAACCAACAGGCGCCTTGTGGTTGAAACTCTCCAAACAAGGCGACGTCATCGATGCCACGGCGGGTCCTGCTTGGTTGGTCGCGCCTCCGATTGAGGGGATTGCTGCCCGACTTGGTGCGCCGACCGTAAGTCGTGAAAGCGATTCGCCGATTGAGATTGGACCGATACCTCGTGTCGTTGAAACAGAACGTGACGATACGAATACCCCGGTGGTTGTTCCCTCTCGCCCGCGAGTGATTGACATCTCTCTGGAAAAACCACCTCACTCCTCACCAATCGATCCAAAGGGGGCTACGCCTGAAGTGATACCACCTTTGCCTCCTTCCTTTGGCCCCGTGCCGCAAAAAATCGACCCGACTTATAAGCTGTTTCAGAAAATATCGCCTTATAATCCGATCATTCATCCCCAACCCCGAAAAGTCAATCTTCGGATCGGCTAAGGCGATTCCCCGCTAGATATTGCCGCTTACGATCGGATCGAACACTCCACGATTCCACCCGATCGATTTCTTCGTTGAGTCATTTCTTTCATACTCCCCCCTCATTGATAAGAGTGGCATGACATGCTCTTTTCGATGCTCGTTCCGCTGGTACACTCTCTTCTATACTCGTTGCCCACTCGTTTCGCGGTTGTGCTCTTTTCAATACTCGTCCTGCTGCTAAGATAGTTGAAGACTACCTTCAGTTCCTCTGGGCTATCCCCAGAATGTTTTCGTTACCGATACCCATCGGTATGGTCGGTTCGACCTTCGTCGGAGCCGCCTAAATCTCTAAACTAATCCCAAAAACTCCTAACCAAATAATACATCATGAATTGGGTCAAATCAGAATATATACTCAAGGGAATCTACCTCGGTTTGCTCCTTTTTGCTGCCTTGCAAAATTTGAGTTGGAACCAAGTTGGGGAAATCGCCCTGTATGTTTGTGCTGGTTTGGGTGTGGCCCTGTTTGTGAGTCTGTTTCGCGTGGCCACCCAACTGCGTGGAATTCGTAAATCGCCGGTTGGTTTTCTTGTTTACGTCATTTTGGAAAACCCCCTACTCATTTATGCGGGGATCATTCTTGGTTTAGCAGTGGGCGTTTTGACCAATCGTTTACCGATTGCCAGTGAAGAAAATCCCACCGGTCAGGACCCCTTGATTCTAGGCTATTGCATTTTGGGGGGGGCCATTTTGGGATACGGCTTCTGTGAATTACGCGCCGCCAAAATGGAAATGATCTACAAGTTCCTCATCGCACTCGGAGTCGGTGCCTTGATGGTGGCAGGCATTTGGTTCTGGTTATGCGACGGAAATTTTTTGCGTGATGAACTCAGCCGGCAACAATTGGGAGCCGTGCTGTTACTGGGATTACCTTTCTTTTACCTATTGACCTTCGCCGGCGTTGCGGAAGAAAGCGAGGTCGAAATTGCGGCTTGGTGTGCTGTCCTTGGGTTGGGGTTATACTATCTTAACCCCTTCCAAGCGGCCCCTAATCTTGCGGCGTTTGTTTTTGTCCTTCCGGTAGTTTTATATTGTCTTTACACCATCAAAGTCTTACGCCCCTTACGAGTGTTTAAGCACACCCTTAGGGGTATGAGTCATGCTGAAGTGGGACGGGTCCGCGAAGCCCTAGAATCATTCAATCGGGCTTTGCAGCTGGATCGAAAAAATGTTCTTGCTAAGCAAGGATTGATGAAACTTCATCGCACGGTGGATTTGAATAAACTCGATGCCGAAACGATTGCAATGATGAATCCGAACCTGTGCCTCGTTCAGGCAGCGAATCTTTTGGTTTCGGATAAACCGCCGACGCCCGAGCAGATCACTGAGTCTCGAAAACTCTTACAAATGGTCGA
Source organism: Gemmataceae bacterium (assembly GCA_026419115.1). GTDB lineage: Bacteria > Planctomycetota > Planctomycetia > Gemmatales > Gemmataceae > SKW135. Next base: position 7,918 of record JAOAAA010000095.1, on the reverse strand, counting down.
ACAAGGTTGGCCACAGAATCAAGCGATCGTGGAGTATTATCGAGTGATCGCCGATACCCACGCCAAAGAATTTGAGACGGCCGTGAATCGTTTGCGGTTTTTGCTCAACCCCGAGAATTGGCCTGCCCCGAATCCGGCTCGGGATAAAATTTTGTACGAGGCATGGGAACTTGGATTACGAACTCACCCGCGCTTAAAAAATGAAGCGGCCTTGGTGGAACTCAATCAGGTAGGTCGGCGTGTGGAAGCCATTCGCGCTCATGAAAGACAAATGGCCCTGACCCCGAGTCACCCTCTTCCTCAACAATACCGAGATGAACTGCTCAACGATTTGACCGAAGATGAGTATGCCCGTTCCGTTCGGGGACCTTTGACTGATTTTCCATATGCCAAATGTGAGGAACTCGGTATTAATCTTCTCAAATCGCAGGATCGATACGAACGGGGCGAGGAATTTCTCCGCATTGCTGCACACGGTCAGCCTAACCGTGCCCCGAGCCTGTTCCAAATTATCATCGATTTTTATGCACAACGGGGCAATACCCATAAGGTTCGTGAGTATCGCAAATTGATTCGAGAAACCTCGCGGGAATACGGGCTTGATAAATTCCCGAAGGAGCAAAAAGCGATCTACTTCAACACGGTGAAACTGCTGGCAGAGGAAGCTGCCTCTATCGGTGATTACAAGGAAGCGATTTACAACCAAAGTCTGTACACTCAATACGAAGAAAGCGGCAAGCAAACCCTACGGCTTCTCGCGGAATACTATGAGAAGGATAAGCAAGTGATCGAAGCTCTTCGGGTGACCGAAAAGGCCTTGATTTACGGAGAAGATAAAGATTTACTGGCGAAAAAGGACAAGTATTATTACTCGGTTGAACCAGAAATGCTCCGCCCCATTGTGAAGGAGGTTAAGCCTTTTTTTGATGTCAAATACTGTGTCAATAAAGCCAAAGCCCTCTTAGATAGCCAGAACCCCGAACTCGACATTTTGGATTGGGCCTTTCATCTCAGCCAACTGGCTATGATCATGGAGCCGAAGAACATGCTGGCGATGCTCCAATACGCCCGCTGCCAACTGCGACGGGGCGAACGAGACGAGGCCCTTCGCGTGCTCGAAGATATTCATGAGATGGAATATTCTGGGAACGAAGAACGCGATGCGTGGTACTTCACGGTAAAGCAGTTGGCGTTACTTTATATCGATGAGTATAACCGCCCCGATCTGGCGATCGATTGCCTCAAAAAATATCAAGACTCGGAAAAAAGTGGGGCCGACACCTTATTCCACCTTGGAAGGGCCTTTGAAGCCAAAGGTGATATTCCCAATGCCATTCGATATTTTGAAGGAGTAATAAAAGGCTATGAAAAACATCCCCTCCGCTACGATGCGGAAGAGAATTTGCGAAGACTGCGTTCGCACTCGTGAGCAATCGTCCCATCTGTTTTAACGACCGCAATTTATGAGTCCTAAGTCACATGAGTCGCTTCGATTGATTCAATCCCTAACATAGCCGAGTCTCTAATATCGCCAAATCAGGTCGAAGGTCATGCGGAACGCATTCAAATCCCGAGTCCCCAAAAGGGGAAACTCTGCCGCGACGCCGAATTGCACTGCCTCAGTAAGCATGAATCGGGCACCGACTGCGATATTCAAATAATCTCGACCTGAGGCGCTAGCGCCGATGTTGGCAAGGTCGGCCCCTTCAAACGCTAAGAAGGGTCGCTCTTGCCCCCCCGAAGTGTAATGAAACCACGTCAATTCCACTAACGGGAAAATCCTATGTTCATCTTGCCAATCAATATCCAAATGGAGCGTGTTATAAAGAAAATCACTGCGAGCATTACTGGTACCGAATGAATATCCCACGGTGTTCAACACCCCGAAGGTACCGTAGGGAGTACGATCCAAACGGGTGGCATAAGTAAAATAAGGAACCAAAGATAACGAACCTGTATTCTGGAAAAAGGATGCTCCTCCCAAAGGTAATTGAAACGTCAACCCAAAGGCCCCGATTGTGTGATCTTCAACATCTCGGAGAAAAGTAAACTTAGGCCCTAACCAAAGTTCTGTGAAGACAGTGGATGAGGGTAGACCCGAATCACGGCCGGGGTTGATATTCACACCACCAATTTTGTTCAAGACAACCGAGAAACGATCACTGAGGGCCAATCGGGCTTGTCCACCAAAGAAACTGAGGTTGCCCCCGCGATAGTAATACTGCGAGTCGGGGATTCTTTGATACATAAAGATGGGGCGCAACTCAGTCAAAGCCCGAGGGTCTTCCGCATAAAAAGGATTCGTCACTGGGGAAGCCATTCGCCGGAATCTCCGCTCGCCGCGAAAATCCCATTCATCGGAATCGCGGTCGCGATTGCGCTCCCGTCTGCGGAAAAAAGGATCATCGGGATCACAATCGCGGTCCCGATCGCGGTCATTGTTTCGGCCCGGTCCCCAATAGGGATCATCCACATCTCGTGCACGAGGGGGAGGGCGTCGTTCATCACGATCGTAATCGTAATCTCGATCCCGATCGAACAGCATCCCCAAAAAGCTATTTTTGCGCTCACGATCTTGGGGAGGGCGATCCCATTTATCTTCAATGGGTCCCCCTGCCGGTTTGACCGAGCCGGCCTTGGAAGAGGGGCGTTCATCCCGCTCTCGATCGGTATCTCGGTAACGATCACGGTCTCGATCGGAGTTACGATCGTACCCTGTTGATTTCAAAGGAGTGATTGGCCCCAAGCGAGCAGCGGGGGTCGGCGGGGTCGGATCATCAAAATCGTTGGGAGAAGAACGAGAAGTAGTGGAGCCATTGTCCAACGGACCAATGCGAGCCGATTGAGTTACCCCTACGGTTGGCACACCAAGCAGCAGGATCAGACAAGTGCTGAATGTTCGACGATACATCACGTTTCAGCCCCCACAGCGCATATTTCTGAGTTCTCACAAGAGTCCGATTTTACCGGACAACATCGATCCGCAAGGTTTTTCCGAATTCTTTGCATTCCCATGCCAAATCCATTGTGAAGGACTTAGCAGAAGAATAAACTGGAAAATATCCTATCTGTAGCGTCTGTAGCGAATCTATTGATTATCTGCTAGACCAATCTTTCAGATATGGACTTGGAATCCCACTTAATTTATCTGCGCTCCATAATTGGTGTAATTTATCAAAATGATAGAATCTTCCTAAACTACCCATCAGGAAGAGTTAGGGCAGAATTGTGAAGAAATTATTGATTGCCAGTCAAAAAAGCGGTGTTGGGAAAACCACCTCGGCCATTAATCTCGCCACGGCCGCTGCCCTGAGCGGGATTCGCACCTTATTGGTCGATGCGGACCCATTGAATTGTATTGGTGCGGCCCTAAATCTTGAGGCGCACATTCCCGCGCCCGGACTTGCGGGCATTGGCGTCGCATCGAAAGCCCCGTTATGGCAAAATGTCGTACCGAATTTGGATGTTACCAGCCCCTATGGAACCGATCATAAACCCATTCACAGCCTTGATGAATTATTGATTCTCCTACATGAGGCCCCTGCTTTTCGACGGTATCAATTAATTATTTTTGATACTCCGAATTTCTTAGGGGGGGGTCAACTCAGGAATCTCATTCGGGTTTCTGACGAAATTCTCCTAGTGATTCGTGCGGAACCCTTAGCGTTTCAGGCAATCCCGAACTTCACCAAATTGGTTCGAGGGGTTCAAGAGGAAGGTTCCCCCGTTCGCTTTCGGGGTCTATTGCTCACGCTTCCTCCGAATGAACCATTGGGAGGGCCTTGGGAAACTGAACTGCGACAAGTTTTTGTCACCCAATTGTTACCTCATGCGATCCCCTATGATCCGGCGGTTCAAGCCTCACTCGATGCTCGAAAGCCTTTGTTAATTTTTCAGCCTCAGGCGGTTGCCTCGCGTCAATACGCCAAGTTGGCTCAACATTTAGGATTGGCCTCCAACGAGACCGACCAAGTCGATCTGTTTCACACACCACCGAGCGGACTGCCTCGGTTACCTCAGCTTCAACGATTGGATGAGGTGCCCAAAGCCAGTCTTTCGGGTGCCGAAGTTCGGCAAATGCTCGGCGAGCCTATCCCCGAGATTATGGAATCGCTCAGTTCAATCATGGAGCAGATGGCTTCCAAAGTGAATCCGAATAATGATGACACCGACCGAATCCGCCCGATCCCCGTCAACATTCGCCCGATTGAAGAACAACAAACGGGTTCAGATTCGGATATATTTGTGGTTTCGACACCCAACGTAACTTCTCAAACAAACGCTTCTGTGAATACTCAACACTCGGAACGAAAAATGAATTCCTCCTTGGAAAAGACTCCTCGTGGACATACCGGCGATGTCACTTCTGTTGCGTTTAGCCCCGATGTTTTAACGCTGGCCACAGCCAGTTGGGATAAAACGGTAAAACTGTGGAATGTCAGCTTGGNGCAAGAACGATTAACCTTGAGAGGTCATGGTGGTGTGGTCTCGTCGATCGCCTTTGTTGCTGGCCAAGATTGGTTAGCCAGCGCAAGTTGGGATAAGACGATACGACTTTGGCAAGTCAGCGATGGGAAACCCGGAATCGTTCTTTCGGGGCATTCCGGTGTGGTCACCGCGGTTGCTTTTGGCCCCAAAGGAGAGTTCCTTGTTTCAGGGGGTTGGGATCGCACGGTACGCGTTTGGGACCCCAAGACGGGTCATGCCTTGGCCGTTTTGGAGGGTCACTCCCGTATGGTCACCTCGGTAGCGGTCTCACGCGATGGAAAATGGATTGCCTCCGGTTCGTGGGATAAAACCGCTCGCCTTTGGCCCCGAGCCGGCGGCCCTGCCAAGATTCTCACCGGTCACACGGGTGATGTTTCCGCCGTTGATTTTTCTCCCAATGGTTCCTTACTCGCTAGCTGTTCACTCGATCACACAATCCATCTTTGGGACGTGGCCCGAGGTCAAGAGATGGCCTTACTTCGTGGGCATGGTGGCGAAGTTACCAGTGTGGCTTTTTCTCCCGATGGGCATTGGTTAGCCTCGACCGGTTGGGATAAGTCCGTCAAAATTTGGGATGTTTCTACCGGACAGGTTAAACTCTCACTCTTAGGACATACCAGCGTCGTCACCTCGGTTGCCTTCTCTCCGGATGGTCGCTTTGTTGCTAGTAGTAGTCTCGATCGAACCGTGCGGATATGGGATATTACCTTAGGCCAAGAAGTCTCGGCTTTACCGGTTCAGTTGAATAATGATTCTCGCCCCAATGCGAGCTTCAACCCACGCGAGACCCCCTCGAAAATCGGTCCCAGTGCCGATGAGATTAACGCTCATCTTGCTGCCGTGGCCAAACAAACTCCGGTCAATGCCCCTCGGCCAAATAATTTAGCGGAAGGCCCAAAAGTTCAACCGTCTTCCTCTCACCTCCCATCTGTTACCCCGACCACGATTTCGGATGGGCAAGTCGATCTGAGCGCCCCACCGATCACCCCTTTACTCGAGGATATTTTCCCTCGGGTCCAATCCAAACCCTCTTTGATCGGCGGGATCAACCCGACAACCCTACCACCAGCTCAACCCAGCAAGCCCACCTTGGATTTAGGAGATCTGCCTGAAAACGATAATAACTCGAACGGGATTCAGATTATTCCTGAAAACATCGAGGTCGAAGCGGGCTTGAAAATCACCGCTCTGGAAACCCCAGAGATTCCCGTGCCAGAAGTGAAAATTCCCGAGGTCAAAATTCCTGAAACTAAATTGCCGGAAATTCACGCTCCCGAGATCAAAATTCCCGAGATCAAAATTCCTGAAATCGAGGCTCCCACTATCAAACTTCCAGAGGTGAAAATCCCTGATATTCAAGCCCCCGAAATCCAAGCTCCGGAAGTTAAATTGACCGAAATTAAAGTACCCGAAATCCAACCTCCAGAGCTGAAACTTCCTGAAGTGAAAATTCCCGAGGTTGCCTCTCCCAAAGTCAAATACGAAATGCCTAGACTAGAGGCCAATCTTCATCTGCTCAAACCGAACAGTGACAGCGATAAAACCTCGCCTCTTCAGGTGCAAGCACCCACAGTCGGCACGGGAGAATTAGAGGTTCCGAAGGTCGAATTGCCTAGTATCAAACTACCTGAAGTGGAACTGCCCGAAATCAAACCACCCAGCATGAAGGTTCCCGAAGTCAAACTTCCCGAACTCTCTGTTCCCGAAATCAAAGTACCGACCGTAGAACTACCGAAAGGAGAGCAACCCGCTATTAGTATTCCCGAACTCAATCTGGCAGCAGAGGGGACTCTTCCTCCAATGAAACTCCCTGAGGTCAAACTCCCTGAATTAGTAGTACCTGAAGTGAAACTCCCTGAATTAGTAGTACCTGAAGTGAAACTGCCTGAATTAGTAGTACCCGAAGCGAAACTCCCTGAGGTCAAACCGTCCACGACCACGATTCCATCTTCAGAAACAAAACCGACCACAGAGGCACCGGACACCTCAAAGAAAACGCCGATCAAACTACCAGATATGCGTTTGAATAAAGGGAATTCGTCCCCCTCGAAACTTTCGAGTGCCAGTATCCCCCGACCGGACTTAACGAAAGGTTTGGAATCCAGCCTGCCTCCAAACTTTGGGGTGATCTTAAACACCGAGGAACTCGACGAAGCTAGTATCGATTTTGGGTACGTTCCGCCACCACAACTGAAATCGAACATGACACAAATGTCCCCCAGTGCGGACCTTGCACTGCCGATTCCTCCAGAACATCTGCCAAAACCGGAAGTGTCTCCCCCACCGAAGAAAGAGACCCCACCGGAGGTAGCCCCCATGAGCACGAATGAACCGAAGCCTTTAAGCATGAATGAACCGAAGCCTGTTAAAGTGCCCCCCGCCCCGTCTGCGAAACCTCAATCGGGTCCTCTTTTGAGCAATAAGACACCCGTTCGGACTCTGGAACTGCCGACCCGCGGTTCCGCATTCAGTGCCATGTCGTATTCTCATGATGGAAGCAATTTGGCCGTAGCACGCGGCGACTCCACGATTTTGGTGTTCTCGGTCGTAACGGGAGAGTTATTACAACCCCTACGAGGTCATGCAGGCGATGTACACGGCACAGCCTTTTCGCCCGATGGCCGGCTTTTGGCCTCGGTCGGCGCGGATACGACCATTCGGATTTGGGAGTTGGCCACTGGCTCGGAGATTCGACGATTTAACGGTCATTTAGCTCAAGTGGTCTCGGTCGCCTTCTCGCCGGACGGTTCCCGTTTGGCTTCATCCAGTTGGGATAAGACCATCAAAATCTGGGATTGGAGATCATCCTTCGAGACCAAAACTTTAACGGGACACACCGATGGCGTCGCTTCGATTGCCTTCTCTTCCGATGGTCGAGCTTTGGTTTCAGGGGGAGAGGATGGCACGGTCCGATTGTGGGACCTGCAAACAGGAAAGGAAACTTTGAATCTGCGAGGTTCGTCTCGGGAGATTTGTGCCGTGACGTTTTCTCCAGATAATGATCGGATCGCCTCGGCAGGAGGAGAAGGTTCCATCAAAGTGTGGGAAGTCGCCACGGGTGAAGAAATTTTGACCATCGTGGCCCATTCTCGCGTTAGCTCTTCTTTGGCCTTTAGCCCCGATAGCACGATGATTGTTTCCGGCGGTTGGGATCATTTAGTACGGGTCTGGAATGCTACGAATGGTCACCCCATTCAGTTACTGCGAGGACATAAGGCCGAGGTCACGGGAGTGGCCTTTAGTGTGGACGGCAAAGGAGTCATCTCTAGTGGCTGGGACCGCACCCTACGATTCTGGGATATTTATACGGGCATTCAAACTTCGACTCTTTCTGACGATGGATTGAAACCGACAGAACTTGCGGTGGCAAAAGGTTTGCGGATGACGCCGCCACCGATGCCTCGCCCCATGACGCCGATCACGCAAACAC
>JAOAAA010000094.1 GCA_026419115.1 Gemmataceae bacterium | reverse complement strand
CCCCCACCACCTATACTTCCGCCTCCAAGACCGCCTGTACCCCCACGGCCGCCAATAGAGGTATTTCCTCCTAGTCCGCCGAGACCACCGGTTGCAACACCTAAACCACCGCCGATTCCTCCCAGTCCACCAGTGGTCCCACCGATGCCCCCTGATATTTGGGCAAACGCATTATGGCTTGCAAAACCTAAAAAAATGACGACCGCAAGATAACGCATGAGCAATTCTCCAAAGAAACGGACAATTCTCCTTATCGGCAGTTTACCGGATCGATATTCCCTTGCAAACCGAAAAAACCTGAACATTCCTCAATTTCTCAGACTTGAAAAGGAGAAAATCACCCTTCCTAATCCTCATCAATCCTCGATCTCCTCCTCAATCCGTGAACTCAGTGTGACCAGCGAACCGGAAGATCGATCTCAATTCCCCTAACTCCCTCATTCTCTCTCCCGATGAACTCGATCCTTTTTACCGTCAATGCTATTAGAACTGATAGAATGGCATTCGATTTCGATTCATCTATTGCGAGAGGTTGTACAAAATGTTTTCGATTCTAATCACATTGCCGTTGTTCTTCAAACAAGTTGCCCTAGCTTCCACCTTTTCGATTGCGGCTTACGATCCCGATAAAAAAGAATGGGGTGTTGCCGTGGCCTCGAAATACTTGGCCGTGGGATCGGCCGTACCTTGGGCCAAAGCGGGAGTCGGTGCCATTGCCACACAAAGTTTCGTGAATGTCACATTTGGACCAGATGGCTTGGCCTTGCTGGAAAAAGGGAAATCTGCGGAAGAGACCTTAAAAGCCTTGATCGATGCCGACAAGGATAAGGAACTTCGGCAGGTGGGTATTGTTGATGCGAAGGGAGAAGTGGCCCACTTCACTGGGGCAAAATGTTTGGCATGGGCTGGGGCCAAATCAGGCAAAAATTATACCTGCCAAGGGAATTTGCTGACGGGCAAAGAAGTGGTTGAAAAAATGGCCGAAGCCTTCGAGGAAACGAAAGGGCCTTTAACTTGGCGATTAATGGCAGCCTTAGAGGCTGGGGAAAAAGCAGGGGGCGATAAACGCGGTAAGCAGTCGGCAGCGATTTTAGTGGTTCGCGAGAAAGCGGGACCCAACGGCTTTGGCGATCGCTTTATTGATTTGCGGGTTGACGATCACGAAAACCCCATTCCAGAGTTGATCCGGATCGTCAACAAACGGTTGCCAAAAAAGTAAAAGGATTAACCCTGAGAGACCATGTATTTTAACAGGTCAACGCAACGGTTACTGTAACCCCATTCATTATCGTACCAACTGACGAGTTTGAAGAAGCGATTATTCAGTTCGATCCCGCTGCCGGCATCGAAGATACTCGAACAAGGATCGTGAATGAAATCGCTGGACACCACTTCATCTTCAGTATACGCTAAAATCCCTTTCAGATAGGTTTCGCTGGCCTTTTTCATGGCAGCGCAAATTTCTTTGTAGCTGGTTTCTTTAACGGTTCTCACCGTCAGGTCCACGACCGAGACCGTCGGAGTGGGCACTCGGAATGCCATCCCCGTGAGCTTACCCTTAACTTCTGGAAGTACCAATCCCACCGCTCGGGCGGCCCCTGTGGAGCTGGGGATAATGTTAATGGCAGCAGCTCGGCCACCTTTCCAATCCTTCTTGCTCGGGCCATCCACAGTTTTTTGGGTGGCGGTGTAGCTGTGAACTGTGGTCATCAACCCTTCTTCAATGCCGAATTCTTTCAATACTACATATACCAAGGGGGCTAAGCAATTGGTGGTGCAACTGGCATTAGAAATGATATGATGCTGACTGGGGTTGTAATTGGTATGATTGACACCCATCACGACCGTAATATCTTCGTTCTTGGCAGGTGCCGAGATAATCACCTTTTTGGCCCCAGCCGTGATGTGACCTTTGGCTTTCTCGGCTTCGGTGAATAGGCCGGTCGATTCGATCACATACTCAACCCCAAGGTCTTTCCAAGGGATCGCTGCGGGGCCTTCTTTCACGGCCAAGCACTTGATTTCGTGCCCATCGACTACAAGAATATCGTCTTCGGCAGCCCCAGCAGATTTTTTACTCGAAACCGAATAGTTGAACTTCCCTTGGATCGAATCATATTTCATGAGGTAGGCAAGGTTATCGGCCGGAACCAGATCATTTACTGCCACCACATCAAAGGTTTTTCCGAGTAAACCTTGCTCCACCAATGCTCGGAATACCAAGCGACCAATCCGACCAAAACCATTGATGCCTACTTTAACGGCCATCGAGATGACTCCTATGCAAAACTTTGTTCAAAAAAAGGTAACACAACAAACCAATTCGTAGTCTTATTATTTCAGTTCAAGAAGTCGAGAGATACTCGGTAATTTCACGAAGCAAATTGATCCTCGAACCTCCCACGACGAAAAATGATCCCAACCGACTCTCAAAAAATGCGTCGAAGTGGTTCCTAGATGAGATCGAATGGAACAAACCTCCGAATCAATTAGCCGGAAAGGAATGACAAGTCGATTTAGGAATTGACCAATTCTGAAAATTTCCAGATCAGGAGGGAGATCGGACCATGTATTCTTAATGTGGAGGAGAGAGAACCCATTTGAGAGGGTATATTGAGTGATTTTTGCATGTTAGCAACGAGAAAGAAATAATCTTTTATTGTCGATGGTACAAGGAAATCAATACTTCCTCGAAAGAACGTGTGAACGAAACGGCATCGCACAGGGTGTGTTTGAGCCTTCGTCGCAGGGTGTTGCGATAACCAGCGATCCGTTCGGGGGCTTCCGCAAGTTGTTTCGCCAGTTGAACGTAATGCTCTGGCGATTCTGCAATCAATTCGGGCATTCCGCTGAAGGTCAGAATGCGGGCGGTTCCCCGAGAAGCGTGTGTCTTGCCACGAAGACCCACCACGGGAACCCCCATCCAAAGCGCCTCAGAGGTTGTGGTTCCGCCCGTCCATGGAAACACATCTAACCCAATATCGATCTTGTTATAAACATCGAGATAACCACTTTGCGGAGCTTGATGTTCAATCATGATTTGTTGAGGTTGTACACCAAATCGGAGTAAGCGTTCCCAAATATGGGTGGCCAATTGCCCATGAAGCGTTGGCCAAAACACAAGGAGCTTGCTATTCGGCACCGCTTGTAATACGGAACCCCACAACTGAAAAACCCCATCGTTGAGTTTGTCGGGTCGGTGGAGCGAGCCAAAAGTAATGTGACCATTCTGAGAAAAAGGTAAGGTTCCTACGGGCGGCGCTTCCTTAGGAGGCATGAAGGTGGCCACCCCTCGTGGTAGGCGGATAATTTTCTCGGTGTAATAGGCTTCACTCTCAACAGGGTCCAAAACGGCATCGCTGAAAAAATAATCGATCTGAGGAACCCCCGTTGTATTGGAATAACCCAACCACGATGCCTGAACGGGAGCCGGTCGATGTGCAAATACTAACAAACGATTCCCTGAGGTATGACCAGCACAATCAATCAATATATCAATTTCATCTTGATAGATTTGTTGAGCGACCTGCGCATCCGATTGGCTAACGGTATATCGGATTTTATCAACATAAGAACTGAGTCGATGAGTCACTTCATCCGGTTGGCCTACTTCCGCATATAAAGAAATCTCGAATTGATTGCGATTGTGATTTTGTAACAGCGGTTCCAAAAATCGTGCCGTCGGATGATTCCGAATATCAGGCGAAACATATCCGATACGTAATTTTCGTGAAGTTGAAAAATCACGAGGACGGGCAGGGAGTTGCTCAACTTGACAATAGCGACGACCAAATTCACGATGTTCTTCAAAAATTTCAGATCGAGAAAGTGATGTATCAAAATTCAGGGCATGCAACAGATTACTATGATAGATCGGTTTAATCTCTGAGGGAAGTTCTAACGCTTTCCGGTAACATGTGATTGATTCATTCACATGCCCTAATTCTGTCAGTATCTGTGCCACATTGTTATAAGATTGTGGCGAATTTGGATTAATTTGGATGGCAGATTGATAGGCTTGCAACGCCAGTTGTGATTGTCCTAATTTTTTGAGAATGTTCCCAAATGTGACCAAAGTCACATAATCTTTGGGCCGGTATTGCAATGATTTTTTGACCCAAGTTAAAGCCTGCACATAATTGGCATGCTCGGTATAAATCTGGGATTGAATATGACAAAGTTCTGGATCATTCGGGTTTTTATAAAGGCCTTGATTGATGAGATTTTGTGCTTCCAGAATACGTCTTTGTTTCAATAAAAGATTAGCGTAATTGCAAATGGCTTGCAGATGTTGCGGATTTAATTCTAATGATCTACGATAGGCATTTTCGGCTAAATGGTCGATCTTCAAGGCGGAATAGACCAATCCAAGATTGGCATAAACCGCAGGTTGGGCCTCATAAAGCCGAAGAGAATTTTCCATCAATTCGAGTGCCGATTGATATTCCCCCAACTGGTAGGCTAATAGTCCCAAGAGTTGCCAGACATCGTGATTCTTTTGATTGATATCCAAGATTTTCAGGTAAATGGCATGGGCCTGCTCAAACTCGCCCTTTTGATGTAATTCGAGCGCTTGATGGAGTAGCTCGTTTTCTGAGATGGCTCGTTTCTTTGTCATTGGTTACACCATTTAGCCCAAACGTCACGATAAAGTTGTTCGAGATCACGAGTAAAACGGGAAGCATCGCAAATAGAACTTAACATCTTTGATCGAAGTTCCGAGCGAATTTGTGCGAGTTGTTGAAGGTTTTGGCTTTGTTCCCATGCTGTTTCGATATATCCTGAATCGGTACAAGTAATAAAATCGAATAATTCACAATGATATAAAAGGGAGCCTGCTCCCCGTTCTAACATCGAGGGGCCACATTTTGTGATAGTTGGCACTCCCATCCAACAAGATTCATAAGCAGTGGTTCCACTGCCAAATGGGAACACATCCAAAGAAATATCAATCTGATGGTAAATACTGAGATGACCCTCTAAAGGAATTTCGGATCGACAAATGATGCGATCCGCAGGAATATCATAATCAGAAAATTGTCGCAGCAATCGCTCTTTTTGAAATTGATCTATTGTATCACGAAATATCAGTAGCTTCGATTTTTCAACCTTCTGAAGGACTTGTGCCCAGAGATGAATCACTTGTGGTGTAATTTTATTCAGGTTATGCAACGAACCAAAGGTGATATATCCATTCTTCAGAGCAGGGAGAGCATTCACTTCAATTGATTGATTCAACGGGGTATAGGTCACCAGATTTCGAGGAAGCCGAATCACAGTCTCGACCGTGGGGGGGGCCGTCTCATCCTGAGGATGATAAAATGAATTCGAGATCAAATAATCGATTGTCGGTAATCCCGTGGTGTTCCCATAGCCCAGATAGGTCATTTGAATGGGTGCAGGTTTTAAGGCAAAAATATCCAACCGATTGTTTCCCGTATGACCGGCAAGGTCGATGAGAATATCAATCCCATCTTCTTCAATTTGTTTCGCACAATCCTGAGCCGATATTCCGATTGTATTTCGCCAGCGGGAGACTTTGGATTTAATCGATTCCGTCATCTGGTCGGGAAGTCGAGTCTCGCTGTAGGCAATAATTTCAAAGGAATCGCTATGATGATCCAAAACGGGTTTGAGAAAATTCGCTACCGCATGCGAGCGGAAATCGGGTGAGACATAGCCAATTTTTAATTTCTTAAAAGGGTCTTTGGAGTTTTGCCAATGTTGACGCGGAGTTACCCGTTGGAGTTGTTCGCATCCCCATTGGCGATGGGCTTCAAAAACCTCTGTCACACTTCGTGTCGGATCCAAATTCAGATTATAAAGCCTGTTATGTTGTGCCGATCGATTTTCCGGATGTAAGACGATTTCTCGCTCAAAGGCCTGAATCGCATCCGAAATCAGACCTTGTTGCGATAAAATTAACCCTAAATTATTCCAAACATGTTGAGTGCGAGGGGCCTTCTCAATCAATTTCGTGTAAAGTGAAATAGCTTCACTAAATCGTTTCTGATATTGTCGGATTAATGCTAATTGAAACAACGTTTCGGTGAGCAATTTCTCATGCTCTAATAAAACCAGCAGAATTCTCTCGGCCTGTTCATATTCTTGAATTTGTGAGAGATAAATCGCTCGCTCTAACCAAATTTCTGGTTGATCGACTTCCTCAAACGAAATTTTTGCAAGGGTTTCACCAACCTTGTCGAGTTGCCCGAGATTTCGATAGGCCGAGGCCAAATTTTTGAGTACAATTGGCGAGTTTCCCTCCAACTCTATAATATGCAAATAGTGAGAAATTGCTTCTTGAAATTGTCCTAATCCTTGAAGGGTATTTCCTAGGTTTAATAAACTGAATTTGTGATTGGGTTCAAGATAAAGGGCCTGTCGAAAATGCTTCTCGGCTTCGACATAATTTTTTTGTTCCAAGTAGACCACACCCAGATTATTCAATAAATCGGTTTGACTAGGTGCAATCGCAAGGGCATGTCGATAGGATTCAATCGCTTTTTGAAATTCCCCTTTCCCTCGATAAACTAATCCCAAATTATTGTGATATTCAACCTCGTTCGGTGAAATACGGATCGCTCTCAGGATATTAGCTTCCGCATTCTGATAATCCCCCTTCTGAAGGGAAACCACCCCAAGCAAGTGCCAAGAATCGGCATTGCGTTGATTTTTTTTCAGAGCTTGTTGATAGTAATGCTTCGCTCGGTCATACTGACCATTTTGATGATGTTTCAGGCCGAGAAGAGTCAATTCAGAGTCATTCATAAAATTTCAGGTCTCATCGAAGCCAATTTTGCTCACATCGCATATTTGCATTATCGAAGTTGCTGTGAAAGAATTGACGGAATTCTCATATCTTCATTGTGCCGAATCCAAGTCAGGTGAAAGAGACTTTTGATATTGGTAAAGAGTTGTCAGAATTGTTGGAATTTTCAGGTCGCTATGTCACGGGCGGCGGCAGTGGTGCGAGTTTGCTGCTAGAGAATCAACTTGTATGATGAGTGGAATGATCTTGGAGGAAAGAAAACATGCGGATTGGTATATTTGGGGGCACGTTCGATCCGATCCATATCGGTCATTTAGTGGTCGCAGAGCAGTGCCGAGAACAGGCAAAACTCGATCAGGTGTGGTTTATTCCCACGGCACAGCCTCCCCATAAACCCAATTCCCTAGTGACCTCGTTCGATCGGCGAGCTGACATGGTTCGGTTAGCCATCGCTGGGCAAGAACATCGTTTTTTGGTTTCGGAGATTGAAAAGGAACGCAGTGGCCCCAGTTATACACTCGACACAATTCAACAGCTGCAACGGCAATATCCCGAGCATGAGTTCTTCCTATGCCTCGGGGCGGATTGTCTGCCCGAAATGCACCTGTGGTACCATCCGCAAGAAATCTGTCAACTGGTTCCCTTGCTCGTGGCAGCGCGCCCGAATTATCCGGTTTGGTCTCGGGAGCAGTTGGCCGACTCGTTAGGGATTTCTCCCTCTCAGGTTCGACTCACCTTGGTAGAGGTACCGCTGATTGAGCTGGCCTCACGCGATCTACGACGTCGAGTCCAAGAAAAACGAAGTATCCTGTACCTTGTTCCTCATGCCGTTCAGGTTTTTATTTCCGAAAAGAAGTTATATCGAAGCGAATAGAATCTAGGGATCAAGAACGACCTATAAGGGGATCCGCGGCAAACAAGAAAGGGGATCAGTTGACCTGACCCCCCTTGAGAGAACAATCGTAATCTTTTATTCGTTTTAACCTGAGTTGCAACGGGCGATGCTTGTTGGCACGATTGGCCCTTAGCGTTTCTTACAATCGGGTCCTTCGAGAGGTTCTTGTTTCTCGGTAATTTGCGCCCCTGCACCCAGAGCATCGCAACGATCTCGGTTGAGTTGAATGTAGCTGCTCCATTGGGCAGGCACATTGCCTTCGGAGTAAATTGCTTCCACAGGGCATTCCGGAACACATGCCTCGCAGTCGATGCAGTCGTTCGGATTGATGTAGAGCATCTTTTCGTCCTGATAGAAGCATTCAACAGGACAGACCACACAACAATCGGTGTACTTGCAATCGGTGCAAGGCTCGGTAACAACGTGAGCCATATAAATCTAACCTTTTGTTAAAAAATTTAGGGGGTTATCGTGGTTGGAGTCGATCCAAACGCACAACAATTGCTAAAGATTTCATAGCCGGTTCTTGTAATTGAGTCCAGAGTAAAACACGATTTCCCGCATGGGAAGCCAAAATTTTTCCCACCTATTCGAACCGATTCTTCCCGAATCTACCTCGTACTTTCCAATTTCTTCCCGAACCTTGGCTGAGCGGATCGCTAGAAAGAAGACACTCGATACCCAACCACACAGTTTCAATCGTTGTCTACCAGCTCAACCCTTGAGTGGTTTAAGAACCATTGGAGGGATTCTGTTCCGCCGAGGTATGATCGTAAACAATCAACCAGCCCTCTTCAAACTTCCGTAGAATGAGTGTGAAAAGTCCCTGAAAAGTTTTATCGCCTATCACCACCTTCCAACGTCCTCTAGCCCAAGCCATTTGATGAGTTTCGGCCTCGATATGAAGTTCCGAAAAAGTGAGGTTGCCCATTTGTTTACCTTCCGCTTTGTAACGCTTCTGGTAGCGTTCATAAGTAGGCTGCCAACCTAACGTGATTTCGTTACCGGAATGAAAGCGTAGGGAGTCGCTTTTCCAATAGGCCGACATAAAGCCTTCTAAATCACCCCGATTCCAAGCCTCGACCTGAGCCTCTAAAATTTGTTGAATCTCTTGAGGGGCAGCCATCCGAATGGCCCGTTGTTCGATCTGTCGCACAAAGGGTAGGGCCACACCCATTACTAATATCAATCCCAATAGAATTTGGACCTTTCTGGCGAGGGTAAACGATCCCCGACGAGCCGGATAAAGTCTAGGCATGTGGCACACCTTCTTAGGATGAGATTTTTCGCGGGGCATATTTGATGGGATCATTCTGCTAAATATGGCTTGGTAAGGAAACCCCTTTGCTCAGTCATGCTCGGTAAGGGAATCCCTGTCGGCTGGAATCCTATCCGCCGAACTTGTTCCAAGTCCACAAAATTTCCTTTGGTATTTTCCCTAACTACGCAGAGGAGCCGATTAGAACTCGGGTTGCTGGAATCTTCGAGAAACGGTAGGCTTAGGGTAGGTGTGGATATTTTGAGACCGAGTCGAGCATGAAACGCCAACGAATTCCCTTGAATCGCCCTTATAAACTCTATCTCATTGTGGGTCTGATTTTGACCTTCGTGGGTTTGTATGTTTGGAATTCTCTGGGGTTGTCGGAATTACGAATCGGATACGGCGAATTCAAGCATCTTCTAACCACCGAAGGGGTCCAATTTACTGACATTAATTTGACTAAAGACGCAATTCAAGGGCGCATTAGCAAATATCCCCCTGCGGTGGCTGCAGATCAAATTGTGGAGAAGCAAGCCTTCCGGACCAGTCGCACAGGAATCGAGAACGATCCCGAGTTAATCAAATTATTGGATCAGTATGCGCCCGATTACAATGCCGCCCATTCCAAGTTCCAAGCCGCACAGCTTAAGGATAACCTCTTTTGGATCATGATGATCTTGCTGTTTTGTTTGGGCTTTCTGCTGATGTTCAAACGATTTGGAAGCTCCGGTAGCCTGTTTGGCTTGGGGGGAAGGAAACATCAGTTGATTGGTTCGGGGGAAAGCACTGGCGTAAAATTCGAGGACGTTGCGGGAATTGAAGAAGCCAAAGACGAACTCAAACAAGTGGTGGATTTTCTTCGTAATCCAAAAAGATACACACGGGCAGGGGCAAGGATCCCTAAAGGAGTCTTGCTCATTGGTCCTCCCGGAACGGGCAAAACTTTGCTGGCACGTTCGGTTGCGGGGGAAGCCAATCGCCCATTTTTTCATATCAGTGGCTCGGATTTTATGGAGATGTTTGTCGGGGTAGGAGCCAAGCGAGTGCGTGAGCTTTTTCGCGATGCCGAGGCAGCTGCCCCCTGTATTGTCTTCATCGATGAGATTGATACTTTGGGACGCAACCGATCGGGGCAATTGGGAAATGCTCATGAAGAACGAGAGCAGACCCTGAACCAACTATTGGTTGAGATGGATGGGTTTCGCTCGGATCGTGGGGTGATTGTGCTGGCGGCGACCAATCGGCCCGATATTCTCGATCCTGCTCTATTACGTCCCGGCCGGTTCGATCGCCAAGTTTATGTCGATCGGCCCGATGTGAACGGTCGCAAGGCCATTTTGCAAGTGCACATGAAAGATGTGAAATCGATCTCCGAAGAGGTCAATCTCGACGAATTGGCTAAGCTCACGGTGGGGGCAGCGGGGGCCGATTTGGCGAATATCGTTAACGAAGCCATCTTGCTCGCTGCCAGTCGTTCCCATCTTCCCGAAGTTTCCAGCGAAGATGAAAAACCCATCACTGTTCATATGAAAGATTTCGTCGAAGCCATCGAACGGGGGGCCATTGGTTTAACGCGAAAAAATCGCATCTTGAACGCCGAAGAGAAAAAACGCATTGCCATTCACGAGGCAGGACATGCTCTGGTGGCATGTTGTGTTCCGGAAGCGGACCCCGTTCACAAAATTACGATCATGCCTCGGGGACCGGCTGGGGGATATGTTCTCCAACGCCCCGAACAAGAACGATTTCTGACCACTAAGAAACAATTGGAAGCTCAAATCAAAGTGGCCCTTGGTGGGACGGTTGCGGAAGAACTTCTTCTCGGGGATATTTCGACCGGTGCAGCGGGGGACCTCAAAATGGCGACCCAAATTGCTACCAGCATGGTTCGCGAGTTCGGGATGAGCGAACTCGGACGAGTTTTCTATGGGATCGATCCGACCGATTCCCCCGAGCGACAGCGGGCCAGCGAAGATTCTTCTCGTGAAATTGACCTTGAGGTTCGTAAACTCGTTCAAACATGCCTCGACGAAGTTCGGCGTCTTTTGGAGAAACATCAGTCGGCCATTCAAGAGATCGCGGAACTGCTGCTTCGCGAAGAAACCGTTGACGGGAAAGAATTGAAAAAACACTTGCGGGATCGGGGTTTTCCGCTCTCTCCCTCGGCACAGCGTTTTTTGGATGAATCTTCGTTATTCCCTTCCTCGAATACAGTTCCTTCCGTCCCTGCCTGAGCCTATCGCCAAAAAAGAGTGGTTGCTTCCCGATGCCTCGCCTGCATCCCAACACAAATCCTAATGCTTGCTTCCCCGTAATCCTAGCCTCAATTATTTTTTCAGACTGAGAGACGATGACGATCGAAAGAAGATGACGATTGAAATATGAAGATTCTACTTTTTTCGGTTTCTTGGGGAGGCTTGGAGATTGAAGAGTAGCAAAAAAGCCCGTAATATGAGGGATTATTCACGAAATGTTCTTTATTCCTTCATGGAAGAAATAGGCTGTGTGTCATTCTGGTTTAGAAGCCCCCATCGTTTTGGTGCATGGTGTTCTGGGATTTGATCGAGTCCGAGTCGGGGGACGGGAATGGATCCGTTATTTTCCGGGCATTGAAGAGAAGCTAAGGGAAGCAGGGAACAAGGTGCGAACGGCCAAGGTCCATCCGACCCATACCGTAGCCACCCGAGCGGCGCAATTAGTCGACTTTCTGGATCGAGAATTTCCCAAGCAACCCGTTCATTTAATTGGTCACAGTATGGGGGGGCTGGATGCCCGCTATGCGATTAGTCGCTTGACGCCGCGGGGCAGGGTGCTCACCTTAACGACTGTCGGCACCCCTCATCAAGGAAGCCCCTTTGCGGATTGGCTCCGAAAATACTTTGGCCGAGGATTAGAACGAATTGCACGCTATTTGGGTATCCCCATGGGGGCACTTGATGATCTAACCACCACGGCGGGGAAACGCTGGAATGAGATTGCCCCTGATATTTCCGGTGTGACCTACCTTTCGATCGCGGGGGTCTGTGAGACCAATCAACTCCCGTTGGCATGGCGAATCCCAGCCCAAGTGGTGACCCCGATTGAAGGCAGAAACGATGGGATCGTTTCGCTGACCTCTGCCCAACACGGGGAATTGTGGGAGGTCTGGCAAGCCGATCATATGAATTTGGTGAATCGCAAAAATACTTGGGCGAAGTTCCCAACGGATCGCACAGGGGATTATCTCCGTTGGGTACAAAAACTCAAGAGTTTGGGATATTGATTCGTTCGATCTTATTGTCCGTTTGGCTCACCCTTATCCCTCACTCTTTCCAAGTACATAACATTGCATTAACAAATATGGATTCGTTATTTCTTCTTGGCGGGTTTGCAGTAGCTCAAGGCCAATAAAGCGTAGGAAGTGGAAAGTTCCGGTGAGTTTTCCAGAAATGCCCCATTGGGGTTGGTCCAAGAACCGTCGGCATTTTGCTTTGACTTCAAAACTTCAAATAGTTCCTTACGCCAATCGTGTTTGTTCCCTTTGGCATCCACAAATTCATCTTCACCGAGGGCATCCATGGCTTTAGCGAAAGTGTGGTAGTAGTAATAAAGACCGGCATCTTTCATGCCGGGGTTTTCGGTTAAAGTGTAGTTCTCCCGAATCCAATTAATGGCCGATTTCACC
This sequence comes from Gemmataceae bacterium, assembly GCA_026419115.1. Classification (GTDB taxonomy): domain Bacteria; phylum Planctomycetota; class Planctomycetia; order Gemmatales; family Gemmataceae; genus SKW135. Next base: position 5,246 of record JAOAAA010000094.1, on the reverse strand, counting down.
CGAATATCCTCCTTGGAGACCCCCGCATAGAGGAAGCTCTTTAAGCCAGCGTAAGTCATACCCCCTTCCGAACGTAATCCCCCTTCCGGAGTCCGTTTGTCACTTTTGGGATTATCCGCTTGGAAGGGATTGTAGACGAAGCCCCCTTTATCTTTATCGGTCGTTTTCTTGGCAAATGGTTGATCGTTGGCTTCGGGGCCGGGTAAGTTTTGGCAACGAGACAGAAACACCAAGGCCTTTTTGATTGCGGGGTCATCTTTGGGAACGCCTGCGGTGATCAACGCTTCAATAAAGAAATGTTGGTTGGATACATCGGCAGTCATTCCTTTACCTTCGTAACCGACACCCCCAAATTTCAGTTCTTTTTCGTTCTCGTCATTTTGTAAAGTGCGAAGGAACGCAGTGGCCTTCTTGATTACTTCGGTATATTCGCCTTTGTCGTTGGCTTCCTTGAAGGCAATCAACGAAACACAGGTACAGTAATTGGCGAGAAATTTATTATAGATACCGCCATCCTTTTGAATGTTCGATTCCAGATATTTTATTCCTGCTTTGACCACAGGATCATCTTTAGTTCGTCCATGGCGAATCAGGCCTGCGGTGATGAGTGCGGTGGCGCCGGGACCGGCTCGAAGCGGTTCAAAAGCTCCCGATTCCTTCTGCTTCGATTTCAGAAAATCGGCGGCCTTGTTGACCAATTCATCGATCTGTTTTTGTTCGACACTGGTTTTCTGAGCGAAAACCGGAAAAGCCAACATCAGGCTACAAAGCCCGACGGTCCATAATTTCATGAGTGTTTCTCCTATGTGGTTGGTAGGAAGATTCTAGCAAGTCTTGTTCCAAAATACCGGAACGATCCCTGTATGGATTTGACCCCTGAGTCTGAACATTCTCACTTCACGAGTCAAAATGGGGAGGAACCTTTCGATAAGCCCGATTCCTGAATCTTAGACGATAAGGCCTGAACCAGAGATGATCGAGAATCGATTTCCTCTTTGCTCTGAGAAGGAACACTACTTCGAGTTGGTAACGATTGATGTTGTTACAACTCGTAACTTAGTCTTGTAACATAGTACGGAAGATAGCAATTTTTGTCCCTTGCTGGGCAAATTCTGACCAACTCAGATCGGCGGAGGCCGTTTTTTTTGTTATTTTCTCTCTTTGTCAATTGAGGCGCAAACATCAACCCCTGAATCGGGGTAAACTGTTCTAGTAGGATGCGAACCTTTTTGTTTAGGTATCGAATCTCGTTATAAAGCCCAAAAATTCGGTAGAATAATGCCTTGATAATGTCTTGGGGCAGTGGCGAATTCTCGAGTTGAGGTATTGATGGCAGACGCACCCAATCACGATTCGACAATCCTTCCAGAAGAAGAAAAGGCTTTTCAGAAAAGGATGGAACCAAATATTGAAAAGACCACTGCCGAAGCATTTGTCGAAGAATCGATGTCAAAAACCGTCGATTTTACTCCGAATAATGCCCCCGAGTTAGAAGATTTTTCACTCGACGACGATGATTCGGAAAGTGGCTCGAAAACACCGAGCTCCGTGACAGAAATTCTCACCCGAGATTCGGTCGAAGGATACACGTTACTCCGCGAGGTCGGTCGTGGGGGAATGGGAGTCGTTTACGAAGCGGTTCAAAAAAGTTTGAATCGGACCGTGGCCCTGAAGATGATCCTTTCTGGGGAGCATGCTGGTTCTTTGGAACGGGAGCGATTTCGCCGCGAAGCCGAGGCAATTGCAGCGTTACATCATACCAATATCGTCCAAGTGTTTGAGGTGGGGGAAGCCAGCGATCGTCCTTATTTTGCGATGGAATTTGTTCCAGGGGGAAGTCTCGCATCGCATTTGGATGGAACCCCTTGGCCTGCGATGGAGGCCGCCAATCTCGTGGAGGTTTTAGCCCGCGCTATGGGCTATGCCCACAATATGGGAATCGTTCATCGCGATTTGAAACCGGGCAACATCCTGATCTCCGAGCGGGCATTTATCTCGGAGGTCCACGCACGAGAAAAGAAATCCGAAGATCATAAAACTCCCCTGTACAATCAGGTCAAGGATTTCTCCAAGGCAGCCAAGATCACCGATTTCGGCTTAGCCAAGCGAGTCGAACCCAGTTCCGATTGGTCGGATTCGGACCCGATCGGCGAGGTCAAAACAAAAGGGCCGCACACTCGTTCGGGGGCGGTGATGGGAACCCCCAGCTATATTGCACCGGAGCAGGCCGCGGGCAAAAATCGGACGATTGGTCCCGCCACTGATATTTACGCTCTGGGGGCGATTTTGTACGAATTGCTCACAGGACGCCCCCCCTTCCGAGGTGAAACAGCCTTGGATACGGTTCTCCAAGTCATTTCCGATGATCCTGTGCCTCCTTCTAAACTGCGTGCGAAACTCCCTCGTGATTTGGAAACGATTTGTCTCAAATGCCTTCGGAAGGACCCCGCGAAGCGCTACCTCACAGCGGAAGACTTGGCAGACGATTTAGCCCGCTTCCAAAACGGGGCGCCCATTACAGCACGTCCCATTTCGGCTCCCGAACGATTCTTGAAATGGGCCAAGCGACATCCCGCTGCAACGGTTTCTGCGGTGATCTCAGCAATTGCTTTGATTGCCATGTTTACGGTTTCTGTTGCCTATAACCTGCAACTCCAAGAGGCGAACTCACAAATAGCCGACCAAATCCAAGTTGCCGAAGCGGCCCTGAGGGAGGCACAAAGGGAGAAAGAATTAGCGGATTTGGCCCGCCAAAATGAGGTGAAGGCCCGTCGTGAGGCGGAAGCCAATCAGAAGGAAGTTGAACGAAAAAAAGCTCAAGCCGATCGGGGGGTGTACGCCCTGCAGTTGATCCACGCAGCCGCGGCGGCAGAGCGCGATCCCGAACGGGCAGAAAAATTGCTGAAAGATACCCGCAAAGCCCCCAGAGAATTTCGCGATTTTACATGGAACTACCTCAAAAACCTGTGTCAAATTTCTAGTAAGCCCGTGGGGCGACACATTCGGGGGAACAATTTGGAAACGGTCGATGCCGCTGCGATTTCTCCAAATGGCAAGTATTCTGCAACCGGTGGACGAGATTATCTGGTGCGGGTTTGGGAGCATTCTTCTGGCCGAGAACTTTTCCATCTCGAAGGACATAATCAGGGTATTACTTCACTCGCATGGTCTCCCGATGGGCATACTTTAGTCAGTGCCGATATCGATGGGGTGATTCATCTGTATGAACTTCCTGAAGAGGATAAGTTCCCTCAAATTGGACAAGGACCTCGCTCGATTCCACCTTGGTATACTCTCGAAACCAAGCAGTTTATTACGTCGGTTGTGTTCGACATTATCGGCAGCTACTTGGCCTTCGCGGGGGAACGGGGCGAGGTCGAGGTTTACGAAATTCCCTTGTCCGAGGACCGACCGCTCAAAAAACCAAATCGTATAAGTACGGTCAAAGGGACCGGTAAAAGAATCAATGCGTTAGCGTGGTCGGTTCGTGGGATTTGTATTGGTTCTCAGGATGGAACCATTGCTCTATGGGAACCATTTGAAGATGCCCCCCCAGAATATCTCCCAAAGCAAGCTGGCCCTGTCATGGCCATGGATATGACCTTTGATGGAGATACATTGGCCGTGGTGCACGATCAAACGGATGACTATGCGATTAACGTCATCAAAGTGTCCACTGGGAAAGAAGTATTTCGTTTACGCGGCCATAGCAGACTTGTCACCACCATCAAATTTTCTGGGAATGGTCAACGTCTGGCGAGTGTGGCTCGCGATGGAACCTTGCGAATTTGGGACGCCACTACGGGAGCCGATCGCGGAATTTTTCGCCATCCCTCTCCACAAGTTCAAACTTTAACAATCGACCATGAAGGGAAGCAGGTTATTACAGGGGATAATCAGGGTACGGTTCGGCTTTGGGATTTCTCTCGTCAAAATGATGAATGGATGACCTTGGCGGCGTCAGGCATTTACACGGGAGCAATCTCTTCCTCTGCGAATTGTGTCGTGATTTGTGATCGCAAGTCTGAGATGAAATACTTCCGCTTAGGTTCACAAAAAGGCGACCGGGATCGTCAGGAGAATTTCAGGCTTCTTGGTTCCGAAGGAGTACAACGAGATATTGCCATTAACGATTCAGGAACTTGGGTTGCTTCAACGGATGGAAAAAAAATCTTCGTCTGGGAAGTGCCGAAAGATGCCAAGGGAGCTAACCGAGCGAAGATTTATGCAGACAAAGATGTTGGTCCAAATATCATTAGTTTGAGTATCCAAGGCGATACACTGGTGGTTGCTTCGGGCGAAAATGGAATTGCATTGATCCATCTCAAAACAGGAAAAATCGAGAAAGTCGAAGCCGCAGGTGGATGGCCTACTTATGCTGCCTTGACTCCGGATAGTAAACATCTTGTTAGTATTTGGGGAACTGGTATTCAAATTCTCAGAAAAACAATCCGAGAAGTGAAACTTGCTGGTGAAGCTCCGATCACCATCGAAGTTTTTGAAGAGGCCTTTAGTGTGCCCTTGGCACAGACCAAAGATTTCATTCGTTTTACTTTTGGCCCCGGAGAAGGCGAGATTCCTTGGACTCTAGTCACCTGTGATGAGGTAGGGCATATCGGTTTGTGGAACCCCGTGATCGAAGAGGGAAGAATCACCAAATTGACTCCGAAAGGCCCCCCCCCCAGTTTAGGGACCTCTTTTAACGAGCCTTTGTTTGCCGTCTTGGTGACTCGGGATGGTCAAACAGTGATTACGGGGGGAGCGGATCGCATGATCCGCACTTGGGATTATGAGATTGGGCAAGAAAGAGTGGCCTTCCCTGCTCACAATGCAAAGGTGCTTAGTTTGGCGATGGATGACCGTGGGAATTTATTTTCACTCGGTCAAGATGGCGTCTTGCGTATCTGGAATGCCGAACCCTAAAAGACTCTAATCTTCACGCTAAACTGAGCAGGTTAATTGGGTTTTGGATTATTCCATCCTTGGGGAAAAGGCTTCGTCATTTGCAATGGTAGATGACCGAAACGGGCGCGCAACCGATTCACGGCAATCAAGACCCCTTTCCGGCTGATCATCCATGTTTCAAATTGACGTTTTTTGGGTAAATCCAATAACATCAAACCAACAAAGATCGTTAACAGACCTTGACCAGGTACTCCGGGCAAGGAGAGAATCATACCCACCACCACAAGACATGCCCCTAAAAAATTTTTCACAATCAAACTGGTCCAACGAATGATGGGATG
>JAOAAA010000093.1 GCA_026419115.1 Gemmataceae bacterium | reverse complement strand
CTCCAAGAGGCTTCGGCATTCGCTTCCAAGGCTAGTTGTACAGCAAATTCACAGGTGGCTTGCAGAGTGCTAGACAAAGGGACACTAGGACAATCTTGGCTGAATCGTTTTTTGATGTACTTTCGGCCTGAAAAATCGGGAGAGATGCCCACCGCGAGACGGGCACCATCCCGTTCGTGTCGCATCTTCCACTCTGCTAACTCGAAGCGGGTGGTTTGAGCAAAAGTACGCCCTGAGATAGGAAATTCCTCGGAAGCCAACCAAAATAAATGGCCCCTTCCTGAGCCGCCCGACGGAGATAATGGGTATCCCATTCAATTTGGGCATCGGAATCGAATTTTTCGTTGACAAGTTCGCGTCGGGGGTTGGCAATGTGGATTTCGGGTGCCAGTTGGCGGATGATTTGAATCGCTGCTGATTGCCAATCACTCGTTCCTTGGATGGGACCGGCCAAAAAGATCAGGGGGCCGTCAAGGTCCAAGTAGGCGGGTGGGATAACGAGTTGGCCAGCCATAATTCACCTAATTCTTAAGCTCACTTCCATTTCATTACCACGCCGAGATAAGTTTCTTTCTCTTTGAGCAATCCCTCATAGGCTTGGCCTAACCCCTCGGGAGTAATGGTGTGCGTGACGAGTTGCTCTAAGGAAAGTCGCCCCGAGGCCAAATTCGCCAAGAGCCATTTTTGGGCTTTGTGAATATCCCAGTTTCCATTCAAGCGGGTGTGGGCCGGCTCGAACAACATATTACCATGTGCCCCTAAAACTTCGATGTATCTGCGGTGCAGGTCATCGTAAAAATTCACGTTTTGGGCAATTCCACGAGGGCTCCCCACCACAACGACTTGTCCGGCATCGCAAGCGAGGCTCATGGCATCGGGAATGGCAGCGGGAACCCCTGTGGCATCGATCACAATTTCCGCGCCGCGAGTGCCGAGCAATTCCATCAGTTGTTCTTTAGCAGGTCGGGAAGTGGGGTCAATCACGCCATTTGCTCCCGCAGCCAGAGCCGCTTGACGACGCATCTGAACAGCATCGATGCCGATGACCGGATAGCATCCTGCTGCCAAGGCGCTGCGGAGAGCAAATTGCCCAATAATCCCCAAACCAAGGACGGCCACTGAACGGCCCAAAGTCACGCCGGCCCGTAAAACCCCACCGAAACCATAACGAGAAACACAAGCCAAGGCCGCTTTCTCGAAACTCAGGTTTGGGGGGAGTTTCCACCAACGTCCCCGTTCGTGCCCCAAGGTCAATATCTCGTGAGAGGCATGATTTCCGGGATAACTGACCCGCTCTCCCACTTGAATATCGGTAATCTGGGAACCCACAGCCAAAACGACCCCTGCTGCCGAGTATCCGGGTCGAAACGGAAATTTCCAATCCACCATTTTGGGGTCTTTCAACCATTGATGGGTACCCGTATAAACCGCTAACTCGGTCCCAGCGGACACGGCACTGGCGTGACATTCCATCAATACCTGATTGGGGGCCAATTCGGGGCAATCGACTTCGCGGATTGAGACTTGATAGGCTTCGGTAATAACAACTTGGCGTATCTTCATAACGTATTTTTTGATAGTTTTTCCAAGGATGGTTAGCTGTGTTCCCACGCTTTGGGAACCTCTACGGGATAGGGAAACATGATACGAAAAAACGAGTCATTGTTTACGAACATTTTTTTGAGTATAATCACTTCCAGAGGTTAACCTGTGGATCAGAGCGTGCAAGAAACCGTAGCCCCTTTTGTTCCAACAACGGAAGCGAATCCGAGCCGTTACGAACAAATTGTCAACCAACTTTCCAAAGGGTTGGCCACCGTCAACCCTGAAGGAAAGGTGATTTGGGCCAACCAGATTTTCCGGTCGTGGTGTCCGACGGACCCCATCGATAAACCTTTTTTCCATGCCCTGAATATCTCCGAGGAATATCATCCCCAAACCGATAAGTTCAAAACCGCTTTTGAAGGAACCACCCATAGCTTTCTGATTTCGGAACCGCGTCGGCATCTTTCGATTACCCTGACTCCCATTCGGTCGAATAATACCATCGGCGAAGTAGCGGCCATTTGTGATGACATTAGCGAAGATGTGATTCGCCAGCAGAAACTCGATGCTCTTCATCGGGCTGGCTCCGAATTGGAAGCAATGGAACCTGAATTGTTGGTCGATCTGAACATTGAAAGTCGCGTGGACCTGCTGAAAAATAATCTTCGTCAACACATCCATAATTTGCTCCACTACGATGTGATTGAAATTCGGCTCCTCGATCCGACCACGAAGAAACTCATTCCGTTGCTTCAAGAGGGGATGACCGAAGAAGCTGCGAAACGGGAACTATACGCCGAAGAGACTGGCAACGGGGTCACGGGATATGTCGCAGCGACGGGGCAAAGCTACCTTTGCCCCGATGCCTCGAAAGACCCGCGTTTCTTAGTGGGTTCTTTGGGTGCCCGAAGCAGTTTGACCGTCCCGCTGAAATTTCATGATGAGGTCATTGGGACTTTCAACGTGGAAAGCCCCATGCTCAATGCCTTTGGGGTCGAGGACCTGCAATTCACGGAATTATTCTCACGAGAAGTGGCGCGGGCTTTGCACACCCTGAAGCTATTAACGGCTCAAGAGACCTGTGCTGCGACCACTGCGATTGAGACGGTTAACAAAGAAACTGCCTTGATAGTGGATCGTCTCGCGGCCAATTTGGCCACTTTGAAAGAACTATCGCACAATGAACCGACCTTGGGGCAACTGAATTCTGCCGTGGAATCGTTTCGGGAATTCAAACAGAAGCTCCGCGAAATTACCATCAACATTATCCAAGCGAGCGGTCGGCCCCTAGATCGCAAGTTACTTTCGCTTTGTATCCTTGTGGTCGATCCTGATGAGAGAGTGCTTCGTTCGGCCCATACGATTCTCGCCCGTTTGGGTTGCTTGGTTGATTCTGCGATCACAGCTCAGGAAGGAATTGCTCTCGCCAAGGCCATGAAGTATGACGTGATTCTTTCTTCGGTGAAACATCGCGATATGGGGGGAACCGCTGCCTACCGTGCATTGAAAGATACCCTGACCAGCGGCGGCAGAATTTTGCTCACCCAAGGGTTTGAGTACGATTCGGGACATACCATTGTCAACGCTCGGCATGCAGGGTATGGCTTTCCCGTGTTATTCAAACCTTTTCAAGAAAAACTTTTGATCCAATGGCTAACTGCTCCCGAACCTCCCCAGCGTGCGCCCACCACTAAAGTTTAACCCCTTCCCGATCCCTCTTAACACGTTGGGAAAAGGAAGAAATTCAACCGGTCGGGAACCATCTGAGTTCCAAAGACGGCTTAGAAGAGGAGAAGGCTTGGTTGAACCCTTCATGGTCTGTTACACTAGATATTAGGACGGTCCGGAAATAACTCTTTCTTCGTTAGCCAAAAAACCTACACTATCTCTAGCACGTTTCGGGATGTCCCCCTTAGGTGCTTGCTGGGAGTTATTGACTTAGACCACGATAAAGCTGTGCCTTGACCTATTGACTTCGGAACGTAACGAAATGAAAGAGAAACCTCTTCCACCGACGCATGTCTACCTTCTCCGACATGCGCAATGCGAGAAAAATGATTGCATCAATGGTTTTGAGTCTGATGTTCCCTTGTCGAAACTGGGTCAAAAACAAGCCCTAGCGATCGGGGAAATCATGGTCAAGTACGATGCGGTCGCAGTCATTTCTTCGGGTATGCTTCGGGCCAAACAGACCGCAGAAGAAATTGCCATTGCCTGTCAGATCGATCACTACATAGAACCGTTGCTGCACGAACGGAAGGTCGGTCGCTTCTCGGGAACCCCTGTCAATCACGAAGACCCCGTTTGGGTCGAAACTCTCGAAAAATGGAAAGCTGGTCAAACGGAATATGCCCCCGAAGGTATGGAAAGTTTTGCTGATATCTCTCGCCGTATCCTTCCCGTTTGGGACGAAATTACCACCCGTTTTGCCGGTGAAAAAATTATTGTCGTTGCTCATGGAATCGTGATCAAAGTTTTGCTTTTGAACATTCTCGCGGGGTATAATGCGAGCGATTGGCATCGTCTCGGTCGCATTGAGAACGTAGGGATCACGGAAATTATTGGGACCGGGCGAAATTGGCAAGCCAAGCGGATTTCTGAGATTCCTCAGAAGATCAAAGAATTGGGAACCTAAGCCATTATTGTTGATACCTAAGTCGTCGCGATTTCAGAAACAAGATGTGGAAGAAATGAAGAGGCGACCTATCTGAAACCGATAACAATTGGTAGTCACGGTGTCAGCAATGGAGATGGGATTATGACAGGTGAGGAAGTATTGGTCCCACCAATTGATGAAACCGAAACACTTCGGCAGCAACTTCTCCAAGCACAGAGACTCAGTAGCGTCGGGGCTATCGCCTCGAGTGTGGCTCACGAATTCAACAACATTCTGACCACCATCATTAACTACTCCAAACTCGGTCAAAGAGGCTGCACCGACCCCAATCAGAAACAGGCTTTCGAGAAAATTCTCAAAGCCAGCCAACGGGCGGCCGCCATCGTGTCTGGGATGCTCGGCTTTGCTCGAAACCAATCGACCACACGCGAGTATGTCGATCTCATCAAACTGGTTGAGGAAGTCTTACTCCTCACCGAGAAAGATTTGTATAAACATCGAATTCAAGTCGAAAAACGATACCACGCTGCCCCCAAGGTTCCTGTCATTGCGGGACAAATCGAACAGATTTTAGTCAACCTGATTATTAATGCCCGTCAGGCCATGCCCAACGGCGGTCGGCTCCGCGTTGATATTCGCCAAAACGACGAAACCGAAATGGCCGAAATCCGAATTGCCGATACCGGTGTGGGTATCTCGCCGGAACAACTGCGCATGATCTTTGAACCCTTTTACACAACCAAAAATCCCGATGAAAACGGACATGGTGGTACGGGGCTAGGCTTGAGTGTCTGTCGGCAAATTATCGAGCAACATAATGGGCGAATTCGGGTCGAAAGTGTCGTTGGTAAAGGCTCGACCTTTACGGTGAAATTACCCCTGAAAATGCCCGAGGAATAACCCCTCTTTCGAGGCCAATCGCCTACCCTTTTTGAAGCCAATCTCTTCTGTTGACAAATCGCTTTCTGCAGACGAAAATTTCATAACTATCTCATTCTTTTTCTGTTAAATCTAAAGGGAGTTAACAACCTCTCTCACAAACCGGAAAAGTGAGTTTTTCAAGGAGTTTTCAGATGTTTTCTTACTCGAAACTGCGAACAGCGGCAGTTGCCCTGTTCTTGGTTGGAGGCCTATTTACGGCAAATTCAACCGCTATGGCTCAAGGGCCACGCGGTGGCAACCAAGGTGGTAATCAAGACCCCAACCGCCGTCTCTTAGAAGAGATTGAAAGACTCAAGGATCAAATCAAAGACCTTGAGAAAAAGCTCAAAACTCCCCCAGCTGCTGACCCAGCTCCCAACAGAAAAAACGATCGGCGAGACGATCCAGAACCGAAAGGCAAAGGCAAAGGACCCAAAGACGGTTTTGAACCCAAAGGTAAAGGTCCCAAAGACGGTTTTGAACCCAAAGGTAAAGGTCCCAAAGACGATCCTACACCGCAAGGAAAGGGCGGTTTCGGTCCCTTTGGTAAAGGGGGCTTTGGTCCTATGGGAGGTTTCGGTCCTATGGGAGGTTTCGGTCCTATGGGACGTGGGGGCTTCGGTCCCGAAAGAGGGCCGGAACCTCGCACAGCCCCGAATCCTCCAAGCCGTGAAGACATGCGAAATCCCAACGAAGATAACCAAAAGAGAATTGATAAGATTATCAAAGAACTCGAAGACCTGAAGAAACGCCTTCGCTAAAATGGTCAATTGAGTTTCTTAGATTCATCTGAGCCTCTTAAAATGAATCTAAGTGTCTTAGATTCATCCGATGAGTGTGGCCCTTTTCACGTTTCAGAACATTTGACTTGTTCGATCACTTTAGAATCTGAGTAAAATCCTTTGACAGAGCAAAGATAGAGAATATCTCGACCAAGATGGATTCCCGATTCCCCATCAAAGAGTTGATACCGTTTGTGAAATCTGTACAATATATGTTTCTACAAACACGGCAAAACCTGCATGAGAAATGCGACTTTTGCTACACTTCTTTCCCCTGAGGTTACGATGCGACATTTATCGCGATTTGTGTTACCCTTGGTGCTGACCGTCACCACTGTAGGATTGACCCTGACCTATGGTCAGGGTAAACCGAAAGCCGATCCCCCGAAAAAAGAGGAAGCCAAAAAATTAACCGTCATGGAACGCAAGCTCCTCCATTCCCAACGGATTTTGGAAGGACTGGCCATGAACAACTTTGAGAAAGTTTCCAAAGCAGCGGATGAATTGTTAGAGTGTGTTAAAGATGCTACTTGGCGTATTAACGACACGGAAGAATATCTCACCTTCAGTAAGATTTTCCAACGCGATATTGAAGACATTAAAAAAGCCGTAGAAAAGAAAAATATCGATGCAGCCTCGCTTGCTTATGGAGATATGACCCGAACCTGTGTGAAATGCCACAAATACCTCCGCGAAACTCGTATCGGTGGGGCCAAAGGGCCTGATAATACCGTCAGCGGTTACTAAATAAAAAAACCGCCGAGACCACCTCGACGGTTGCTGTGATGAGTAACAAAATCAATTCAACTTATTTGAGAATTTTAGGTAGGTCTTCGATAATCTTTTCAATGGCTTTGCTATCCATTTTGCCCTTCTCAAAGGCATGGTTAGCAGTCACTTTTCGACCTGTATAGAGTAAAGTGGTCACACTAGCATTCTTGTCGATGTTGTAGCCATCAGGCCCAGCAGGGTTATCGATGGCGAGCACTGTCTTCTTGATTCCATTTTTCTCGGCGAACTCTTTGATTTTCTTTTCCATCGCGTCTTTATCGTCGGTGAGGAAGATCACGAAAGAACCCATTTTCTTAGCAGCGTTATCGGTAGTCGCTTTGTCAATCTGCTTGACCAAACTGGCCAAGTTGTCATCGATCTCGCGTGCGAAGATCGCGACGACGGGGTTCCCCCCGTTCTTTCAGACAAGGCAAGAGGACTTACCGGCGTCGGGTCCCGTCACATGGGTAGGATTGAATGGAGTAACGCTTTTACCGACCTGCGGGCCGGATTTTAGATCTGCAGCATACAGGGAAGCCACAAAGGCTATGCCTGCAATGGCAGTCGCAAACTGCGACACACGAAACATTTTGAAAACTCCTTGTTTAGGGAAAGTTAACTCCCATCACAGCAAAGGTATTATAAATTATCAAATCGCTGATGTCGATTGCTAGTACTTAATTTTTGAGGAGATTTTTTCTGAAGAGGTGAATTTCCTACCTTGGAAGCGACAATCTTTCGCTATCTCCTCTAAAGTATAATTTTTCATGAAAATTGAGCCACAGCTAACCTTGGCAACCACGAATCTTCTTAAATTTAAGCTATCTTCTGATTGAAACTTTCTCCCCGAGAACTTGGCATGACCAAAGTTGTAGACATACCGATTTGGATTGCGAATGGAGACCCTGCCCGTGCCCGAGAACCGATGACCCTCGGTGTGCCTTTGCCCAAAGGGGAATTTTTTGACCAAGACAGGTTTCGCTTGTTTTCAGAGCATGACCAAGAAGTTCCATTACAAACCAACATTTTGGATAAATGGTCCGATGGCTCGATTCGCTGGATGTTGTGCGATTGGCTAACCGTCTCACAATCATCTAATCGATACACTCTCCGTTCCGGTCAAAAACCAAGGGGACCCGTACCGAAATTGATTGATGGGAATGCCACCTATCTGGAAGCAAGAATAGGCCATGAAGAAATTCGCATTCGCAAAGCAGGCGATAACACCGCTTGGTATTGTCCCGAAGCAATCGCGAGTTGGCTTATCCCACAACTAGTATTGGCTGGTAAAGAGAATATCTGTGATATGGAGATTAAAAATGTTGTGATTGAAAATCGGGGGGAAATTCGCAGCAGCTTTTTGGTTGCGGGGGATTATCGGGCGGGTACGAATCTCTGTGCGCGTTGGTCGGTGCGGGTTCATGTATTTGCCGGACTGCCGATAGTCCGGCTCCATATTGTTTTACATAACCCTAATGCGGCAGAACATCCCGGTGGAACATGGGACCTAGGGAACGGGGGATCCATTTACGTTCAGAATTTTTATTTGCAATTGCCTTGGCGAGGGAACAAAGATTTTACTGGTAAAATTTCGACAGAAATCGGTCAGAATTGGTTAAATTTTGAGCAAAATATCAAACTTATTCAGGAATCGAGCGGAGGAAATAATTGGAATAGTACGAATCATCTCTCAGCGACTCGAAAAATTCCCCTCCGATTTCGGGGTTATGAATTAGAACACGATCAGAAAAAACAATCCGGTTTACGGGCTACCCCCTGTGTGATGCTCAAAGATCGACAAGATACAATAGCGGCTTCGATTCCATTGTTTTGGCAGAATTTCCCCAAAGCAATTTATGCCAATCAAGATGGAATCACACTGCAGCTTTTTCCTGAATCTACATTAGAACCGCATGAAATCCAAGGGGGGGAACAAAAAACGCATGTTGTTTGGCTCGCGTTTGGAGAGGATGGGATTTCCTCGTATCCTCTCGATTGGACTCGATCTGCAGGAGTACCTTTTAATGAGCCAACATGGGTCGAATCGACTGGAGCAATCTCCTATTTGACGGCTCAGAAAAATGACCCTCATTCGGATTACTTAGAATTAGTGGAAAATGCTATCAAAGGTGATGATACATTTTTCCAGAAACGAGAAGTGATAGATGAATATGGTTGGCGTCATTATGGTGATATTTATGGGGATCATGAAGCGATATTACATAAAGAATTTGGTCCCTGTCCGAGAATCTCTCATTACAACAATCAATACGATTGTATTGCAGGATTTGCCTACCAATGGCTTCGCAGTGGAAAAATTGAATGGTTCGAGCAAATGCGTGATCTATGTTATCATGTTCGAGATATTGATATTTATAACACGGACCAAGATAAATCTGCCTATAATCATGGTTTATTTTGGCATACCTATCACTATGTCGATGCGGATACAGGAACACATCGATCGTATCCCAAACAAGGAAAGGTTCCCCCCAAGAATTATCCCGTTCCAGGGGGGGGGCCGGGTAATGAGCATAATTATACTCATGGGTTGCTTCTGCATTATTATCTCACCGGTGATCGTCAATCCCGCGAGGCAGTAACCGCTTTAGCGAATTGGGTCATTGATATGGATGATGGACGATTAACCGTGTTTCGTTTTTTGACCACACGCCCCACAGGTTTGGCATCAGCCAGTCGAACCCCTGATTATCACGGTCCCGGACGAGGTTCAGCCAATTCTCTTTCTGTACTCATTGATGCACATCGATTAACCGGAAACCCTCGGTACTTGAATAAAGCAGAGGAATTGATAGCTCGGGTTATTGATCTTGAGGGTGAAATTGCAGATATTGTTGGCGTGTTTCAGGATGGAAAATTTTATATCGATGCTGAAAATCGATGGTTTTACGTCATGTTTATTCAATCTCTCGGAAAGTATCTGGATTATAAGGCCGAACGGAATCAGCTCGATCCGATGTATGCCTTTGCCCGAGATGCCTTGCTCCGGTATGCTCGATGGATGGAACAGTACGAATATCCTTATCTCGATAAACCGGAAGTATTGGAATACCCGACCGAAACTTGGGCAGCTCAAGACCTGCGAAAATGTGAGGTATTTCAGTATGCCTCTCTTCATACTACCGATAACGAAGAGAAAAAACGCTTTGAGAATAAAGCCGAATTTTTCTATCAAAATTCGATTGCCACATTAAAGGAAATGCCCACACGGACGTTATGTCGGCCTGTGGTTTTGCTCATGAGTTATGGTTGGTCTCGTTCGTGGTTTAAGCGATACCCCGACTCGAAACGCCCCTTGCCCGATCCTCGGATCACCTCAGCCGATTATCCAAAGTTTAAAAAGTTTGTCCCACAAAAGGTGATTGCCATTAAACGAGCGAAAATTCTGGCAGGTATCTCGGCCATTTTATTCCTGTGTTTCGTCATCGGTGTAACCATCTTGATTCTCAAAAAATGATAATCAACGAAACAGTATGAGAGGTCTATCGAGTGATTGATATTATGGGATAAAGCTAGTTCTTAAAAATTGATTGTTATCGAAATAGCAAAGGAGTAAACTGATAAAGATTCAGCTTCCAGATATTGAAATCGTGGCCTCCGCTATCAACTTGCCAAATGTGAGGGATTTTTTCTTTTTCAAGGGCCTCGTGTAGATTTTGACTAATTTTGATTAATCCATCTCGATCGCCACAAGAAATCCACAAAAGTTTGAGCTTTTTAGCCGTTTCTTTCGGGTCTTTCACCAATGCTGAAAAAGGTTTTGTATTCGGAGCAGAAGAAAAACCACCCACATAGGCGAAGGTATCTAAATTTCCTAAACCGAAATTCAATGATTGCCCCCCCCCCATTGAGAGACCAGCAATCGCTCGCGATTCTCGATCTGCTTTAACCGGATAATTTTTCTCAATATAGGGAATTAAATCATTCAATAGGTCTTTTTCAAAAGCGGCAAATGCGGGCGACTGTTTCGGAATCGGGTCTTTAGCGGTCAAATCCTTAGAAGCCCTGCCGTTAGGTATTACCACGATCATGGGTACCAGTTTTTTCTCGGCGTACAGGTTATCTAATATCACATTGGCCGCCCCGCCGCGTAACCATTCATTCTCATCACCACCAATACCGTGCAATAGATAAAGCACGGGGTATTTTTGATCTTTCGAGAATCCGGGTGGAGTGTACACATTCGCTTTTCGTTTTGCTCCAATGGTCTTCGATTCATACTCGATTAATTCTACTTTTCCTCTTTCGATTTTATCTCGTTTTGTATCGAAACCCTTGGGTGGCGCATCGAACTTTTTCTTAGGCTCTTCCTTCTTAGGGTCACCCGTTTGGGCTTCTAGCCCTAGGGTTGTGAAAGAGATAAAGCTCACTATCAAGAGCAGTCCTCGGAACATAACTCCCCCGAAATGATTTTGTGATAACAGGTAAACGGTCATGAATAGATTAGAAAGAAAAATTGAGAACAAAATGAGAAAATTATTCCTCTTCAGATGTCTCGTTGGACAACGAGATGGATGATTCCAAACCGGACTTGTTTGATTTTGCTCCCTACCGAGGGCAACTAATTTTAACCGGAATGAATATAGGCAACAAAGAATCACTTGGTTAAGTAATCTAAAATTCCATTCATGCTAGTTTTTCAGCAAGTAAGGCCTGATCTAATTTTGCTGATAATGCCTTGTAAATGAGGTATAACATTCTCTAGTCAAAGTGGTTCATTAGTCTATTGAATGAGATGTGATCACTCAAGTTACCCATCAAAATTCGTTTATACCATTTTTTTGAGTCTCGCCTATTGTGTCGCTTGGTATGGTTATTGGGATTATTTCAGACTGTCAGAATTCGTTCTCTCAGAAATACGGGAATTGCTCTCGATCTATCAAGGGTTTTCGGCGATGCTGAGAGTAAGTTTTTGCTTTACTTTGAATCAAGACCCGTTGAATTGTTTGAGGGTAATCCCTTGCGACATGAGCTTAACGTGTTGGCTCTGTATCGTGGAAATGAGAAGTATTACTACGTCTTTGATGATGCGAGTCGAGAAGCATTGATCGAAGTGATTCGCGCCCAAGCATCGAATCCGAAAATATCCTTATCATGGTTCGATGCCGCTGTTTTGACTGAACGAGCAAGGGTCCCAAGTAAGCAGACCAATCCGCAGGAATCGTAATCACGGAAGAAGAGGGGAGACTAATCGAGTTTGTTTGCAGCATTCGTGAAGCATCTTAAGAGATAACCCATATGCGTCAGGCATTGGCCGAGTATCTGAGTCACCTCGGCTTAGAAAAAAATTCATCCGCCCATACGGTGAAATCCTACCGAGAAGACCTTTCTCAAGCGATTGAATTTTTTGAATCCAAATTAGGTGCGGACCCGAAACCCGAGCAACTCAACACGCGCACACTCCGTGCCTTTATGGCATGGCTGCATGAGCAAGGTTATGCTCGGACAACGATCTCTCGCAGAATTGCTGCCGTGCGTTCTTGGTGCCGATTCCTCTGCCGTCGGGGTATCCTTTCCAGTAATCCTGCCGAGGGATTACGAGGCCCCCGATTGGAACGCAAACTCCCTCATTTCCTCAGCAAAGAAGAAATCGCACAATTACTTGCTTCCCCCGATGAGACGCGGCCTCTCGGACTACGAGACCGTGCAATTTTGGAAACGCTGTACTCTGCAGGGTTGCGAGTGAGTGAATTGGTAGGACTCAACTGCACGGATGTCGATCTCGCGGAAGGAATTGCCACCGTTCGTGGAAAAGGGAAGAAGGAACGCTTAGCATTGCTTGGCCCCGCGGCCTGTAGTGCGATCCAGCGTTGGCTTCCATCACGCGAACAAATTTTGGCGGAATCGGGCAAAAGCAACGATGCGATTTTCTTGAATCGATCTGCGACTCGACTTTCTACACGAAGTGTCGGACGGCTGCTTGTGAAATACCTGAAAAAAACGGGGCTTGATCCACGCACTACACCCCACACTCTTCGTCATACCTTCGCAACGCATATGCTTGATGCGGGGGCTGACATTCGGGGTGTTCAGGAATTGCTTGGTCACAAAAATTTAACGACTACACAAATATACACACACGTTTCCACTCAACGTCTTCAGGAGACCTATCGCAAGGCTCATCCACGAGCTTAAACCGAGATTTCCTGAATTGTTCGCCCTTGCTACTGAGAATTTGCATGACCTGTCGATCGATTGTTATTCTTCTGACCATTTGCTCCCTAATTGGTTTGACGCTGTTGCCAATTCACGCCGAGGAGTTATTGAAAATCTCGGACAAACCTCTTCCGAAAGTGGAATGGCAAACTGACTACGATACTGCCCGTAAACTCTCAAAAGATTCCGGAAAAATGATCTTCTTGGTTTTCTCAACCCAAGAATGTGTCTTTTGTCGGAAACTCGAAGCCACTTCGTTTAAAGACCCGCAAGTGGCCAAAATGCTTTCGGATGATTTTATCCCGTTGAAGGTCGATGGGAACGCCTCTCCCAATTTAGCGAAGGCCCTGCGAATCAAACTTTATCCTTCGATCGTGATGGCAGCACCGGATGGAAAGATTATTGGTTTTCTTGAGGGGTATATGGAACCGGAACGGCTTAGCGATCTGATGACACGGGGTCTAGCCATGCTCACCCCTGATGGGATCGCTCGCGATTTCGAGGAAGCTAATAAAGCGCTCAGTCGGGGGGATTACGCCAAGGCGATTCCGATGCTACAGGCGGTGCTGGAAGATGGAAAATTGCGCCCAGTGCAAATTCGTGCCAAGCAATTGCTCGATGAAATTGAACAACAAGCCGCCAACAAACTCGTCTTGGCCAAAGAACTGCAAGATAAAAAGAAAACAGCCGAGGCCTTTGAAGTGGTGACCGAATTGCTAGCTCGCTATCCCAATACGGGAGCAGCAAAGGAAGGGGCCAAATTCATCTCGCGGATCGGGGACCATCCGGAATTACAACTCAGCCAGCGGAATCAAAGGGCCCGCGACCTATTGGCTCAAGCGAAAGAAGCACTCAAGGCCGAGAAATATCACACCTGTTTAGAACTCGCTGAACTGCTGGAACGATCCTATGCCGATACCGAGGCAGGACGCCAAGGGGCCATTTTAGCCGATGAAATTCGCAATAATCCAGAGCGAATGACCCGAGCTTGTAATGCAGTGAATGAGCGATTGGCCTCGATGTATTTGGTTCTCGCCGAGACCTATTTGAAAAAAGGCGACAAGGAGACCGCCACGGTATACCTACTGCGAGCGACCTCGGTCGCACCCGGAAGTAGCGCTGCCAGCGATGCCTCGGTCCGACTCACTTCCATTACGGGAAAAACACCGGCTGTTTCGACAGGATTCACTAAACCCGAAAAATGATCTAGCCATCCCGAAGAGATTTACTTAGCCAAGGAATGATTGTATTACTTTCGTTTGAATCGATCCCGAAACCATCGAAAGAAATTTTGGGGTGCTAGTTTTTTTCTCCCAAACAGGCTTGTACTTGTTTCCGAATTGGGGTAACTACAATATGGTTCTAGTCTTTGAAGTACTTCATTCATCCCTTGCGGACGATCGTTAGGCGATTTCGCCATCATCTGGTGAATTAATTGACAGAGAGTTCTAGGTATAGAGGGATTACACAAGGAAACAGGGGCCGCCGTTTCTTCTTGATGGGCCAGAATTTTTTGGGTGACACTTCCTTGAAAAGGAGCATGGCCTGAAAGCATCCGGTAAATCATCCCCCCGAGACTATAAATATCGGCACGATGATCGACCGATTTGGGTTGGGTAATCAGCTCCGGAGCGGCATAATCGGGGGTACAAAGAATTTCCCCACAAGAGCTTTGAGAAGCCCCCTCTTGTTTCACTTCTTGAGTGAAGCAGGCCAAACCCATATCAAGGATTTTGATTTCGCCGTTAGTTCCCAACATGACGTTCGAGGGTTTAATATCCCGATGAATCACCCCTTTCGAGTGGGCATGCAATAATCCTTGGCCAACGGCCAAAGCGATATTGCAAGCCTGTGGCACTTCGAGAGAGTAATGTTCTTCAAGATAATTCTGCAGATTGACCCCTGGAACATACTCCATGATCAGGTAGTGGGTCTGTTCCTCGACGTTAATATCGAAGATACGGACGATATTGGGATGATTCAACGCAGCGGTTGTTTGGGCTTCTTGGTAAAATCGTTTCACGGCCTCGGGATCGTGAGCCGATTGCTCGTGCAGGAATTTTATGGCCACAAGGCGTTTGATCTCTTGGTGCTCGGCCAAAAAAACGCGCCCCATGCCTCCTTCGCCTAAGAGATGTTTAATCACATAGGGGCCAAAGGTCTTTCTTCGTAATTTCGTGTGAGCTTGGTGTATCTCATCCGAAAAAGTAATTTCTTCTTCTAAGTCAGCAGGCGTGCGTATTTCAACCTGAGCAGATTGTTTCTGCTGATGTTGAAGTCGCATTTGTGCCCCAAATCTCATAGTCTATTCATTCTCAGTTTCAATGATGCCAAAAGCTAGAACAACTTTAATGAGATAAACAGGTTTTTTGTAGCAACTCCGCCAATTATTCTCACAGAATATCCAGAATTTTACCCCAAAAGGAAACCTGCCAAATTTGAGGGTATTTTCTAAACCATGAATGTTCGCCCAGAATAAAAATTCGTGCTTTATGAAACGATTCCTCTCTCTGGGTTGTCTCATGTTGGGGCTTCCCCTACTCGCTGATGATCCCAAAGGTCCCAATTATTGGGTCTACTTTGGTACCTACACCAATGGTAAAAACAGCAAAGGGATTTATCGCTCGGAATTCAATTCAACCACCGGTGAACTGAGTCAACCGGTGTTGGCAGCCGAGGTAAGTAATCCCTCTTTTCTGACCATTCACCCCAAAGCCACCCACCTCTTTGCTGTGGGAGAGGGAGCCGGCCCCAAAGGTGCTAAAGGGGGGGGGGTATATTCGTTCACTCTCGATACGAAAACAGGGGAATTGAAAGCGATCAACACCGAAGATTCCATCGGTTCTGGTCCCTGCCACCTGACCACAGACGGGAAACATGTTCTCGTTGCCAATTATGGCGGAGGCAGCACAACAGTTATTCCAATAGGGGAAGGAGGGACACTCAAGCCTTCTTCCTCATTTATTCAACACAAAGGTTCCAGCATCAACAAATCGCGTCAGGCAGGGCCTCATGCTCACTCCGTTAACCTCGATCGAACCGGTAAATATGCTTATGTGGCCGATTTGGGGTTGGATAAAATTCTCATTTACAAGTACGATGGCGACAAAGGAACGATCATTCCGAACGATCCCCCTTATGTCGAAGTCAAAGGGGGGGCCGGTCCGCGTCACTTTGCCTTCCATCCCACTCGGGACTTGGCTTTCGCTTGTGGGGAAATGGATTCGACCTTGATTGCCTTTAAGCATGACCCGAAAGATGGTTCGCTCAAAATCATCAATACCCAATCCACTTTACCGGATGGAAAACCCGTGGCTGGAAATTCCACTGCGGAAGTCGTTGTCCATCCGAATGGTAAATTTGTTTACGTTTCCAATCGGGGTCACAATAGCATTGCTTCGTTTTCGATTGATGAAAAGACTGGTGAGGTGAAACACCTTGGCAATCAAGGGGAAGGGGTCAAAGTGCCCCGTAACTTCAACATCGATCCTACAGGGAAATGGATGATTGTGGCGAATCAAACCGGAAACGATGCGATCGTTTATAAGATCGATACCCAAACGGGTCAGCTTACCCCGACGAAAAACCGCGTTGAGGTGGGGGCACCCGTCTGCGTGAAATTTGTTGAGAAAAAATAGTAGTGAAGAAATAACGTGTGATTATTCAATTTTCCAATCGATTTGGGGTAAATCTCCCCCTGTGGGTTTGATCTCGATCGGAGTTCCAAATCGTCCTAAAGCTCCCCCAAAGAATCCCCCTTCCGGATGGAAATAAACGATCCGATATTTTCCTGCAGGAAGGTCTTTGATGGTGAATTCCCCATTTTTATCGGTAACGGCATAATAAGGGGTATCGACCACCTTCAGGTAGGCTTTCATCCAAGGATGGATCGTACAACCGATGGTAATCACATTGCGTTCTGCCACCAAAGCGGGAACCTCTTTTTGACCTCCCGGCGCGAGAAGGGGATTGAATTCCCCATTATTGGCCGAGGTCCACTGTGCGTTGTGGGGAATCGGAGCACTATTTTTGATTAAAACGGGTTGCCCCACACGACCTACGGCCACATGCGGAATGTATCGGCAGCAGGGTTGATCGAACACGACGGGTTCTTTGGGGGGGGCTTTGAGCTGAGCCGGAATCTTAGCAGGATCGAAAACCAATTCCACTTTGGCGCGGGCCTTGTCTTTGGCGATGATCGCGGCTTGTTCGGCAGTGGGTTCGGACACGATATAAACGATCACGTCACGGATGCCCCGCGTTTTGGGATCGACCACCCAATTTTCACTATTGGGGTCCGTATCCTTCGCGCAAACGTCTTTATCCTTATCAAACACAAGAGGGGTTCGATTGGGGACCTTGCTATCTTTGTCAAGAACGACTTTTCCTTTGACTTGCACAAGGTCTTCGCCCATAACGGGTAACACAATCAATCCCCCCAAAAGGGCCACCGCACAAAAACAACGCATTGTCATCTCCAAAAAACACAGAACGGGCGAAGGAAGGATATAGTTATCATACCGATGAATTTCGAGTCCTCCCAACGAAAATCTCGTCGGAATCTTTGGAAAAACTTCCGTCCCTTTGTGGGAAACCTGCATAAAAGCAGCAGCAACGAAAATTACTCCCTTTACAGCAAGCCTGCACAAAAGGGGCACTCAAAAAATTTCGTCGGCATCTCAGGAAAAACTCACGGACGATTCCAGATTTTTTTCATTTTTCTTTGGTGGCTTTCCTGTCATCCGATTTCTTCGGGTCTGTAAAATATCTTAATCCCTAAGGATTTGACCTGAGAAAATTATGTCTCGACATCGAGAAACCGAAGAACCTGAAGTCCCTGCCTGTTACGCCCAAGTTATTCCGGGGCTAGAACCGGTCGCTTCCGATGAAATCACTCGGGATTTAGGGGCAGAGGTCAAAAAAGCCGAACGGGGGACAGTAGTTTTTCGCCCCCCTGCCATCGATATGGATTTGCTCGAACTGCGAACCGTCGAGGATGTTTTCCTTCTCGCTTGGGGAACCGATTCGTTGTCGTTTCGCGCTACCGATCTGAAGCTGATTCAACAATGGACCCATAAAACCCCGAAGTGGGATCAACTCCTCCGCTGGCATCACTCGATTCGCCCCAAGCACAAAGGACGGCCC
>JAOAAA010000092.1 GCA_026419115.1 Gemmataceae bacterium | reverse complement strand
ATAGTTCGGCCCAACCTTATGAAGATTATTGTGCAGCGCCATTTTTTGACAGCAACCCAAATTTGACCTACTAAAACAACTCTGTGTCACTACGGCCCGTTTGGAGCGAATCATGGGAATTCGTGGAATTGTTTTAGCAGGGGGGAAGGGAACCCGTTTGGGTGAACTCACCAAGGTCACTAATAAGCATTTACTTCCGGTGGGACAGTGGCCTATGGTCTACCACCCCTTGAAAAAAATCCTTGGGACGGGCATTAAAGATGTTCTGCTCGTTTCGGGAACCGAGCATATGGGGGACTTTGTCGAACTTTTAGGGTCGGGCAAGGATCATCAATGCGCTTTGACCTACCGAGTTCAAGACGAAGCGGGGGGAATTGCCCAAGCGCTGGGCTTGGCCGAGGGGTTTTCTGCGGGGCATCGTTCCCTCGTGATTCTCGGCGATAACATCTTTGAGTCTCCGGTTACCCCGATGTTAGAAGAAGCGAATCAGCATCCCGATTGGGCTTGGATCGGTCTCAAAGAAGTGCCCGATCCCGGCCGATATGGGGTGGCAGAATTGAATGGCAAGCAAGTGGTTGGCATTGAAGAAAAACCGAAGAACCCCAAGAGCAGTTATGCCGTAATCGGTGTCTATATCTATCCTCCCGATGTTTTCGAGATCATCAAAACGTTGAAACCTTCAGGGCGGGGAGAACTCGAAATCACGGACGTCAACAATCACTATCTCAGGCAAGGGCGCATGGGGTATACCATTCTCGAAGGATATTGGACCGATGCCGGCACCCTCGATTCGCTGGTTCATGCCAACTCATTGGTTTATAAATCCCCCCCCCGATTCTAACGAATCGAACCTGTGGTTGCTTCCCCAAAAGCAGGCTCCTGCTGGCTCATACAATGCAACGTCCCTAATCCCCAGACCAAATCGACCGAATGAATGCCGACCACTTTTCGGGTTGGAAAGACCTCACTTATAATTCCCAGAGCCTCGCGATCGTGAGGATCGTTGAATGTCGGAACCAACACCAAGTCGTTGGCAATGTAAAAGTTCGCATAACTTGCAGGTAAACGCTGACCATCGAAAATCACCGGTTCCGGCATGGGTAGCTTAATCACTTCCAGTTTTTCTCCAGCGAGATTGGTTTGTGTCTGCAGCCGTTCCCAATTTTCCTGAAGTCGATGATAGTTCTCATCGCTGGGGTTCCGTTCGACAACCAGTAGAATCGTATTCTTGTTTACGAAACGGGCCAAATCATCGACATGACCATGCGTATCATCCCCGATGATCCCCTCTCCTAGCCAAAGGACCTTTTGAATCCCGAGGTATTGGGCAAAAATCGCCTCGTAATCTTCCTGAGTGAAGCCCGGATTCCGCTCTTGGATGGGGCTAAGCAAACATTCCTCGGTGGTGAGCAATAACCCTGCCCCGTTCACATCGATCGAGCCTCCTTCGAGAACGATTCGCTTCGATTTCCAACGGGGTTGAGTCTTGGGTAATTTCTTGGATTTAGCGATTCGTGTGGGAATTTGATCGTCGAGTTTCCAGTTCTCATACTTGGCCCAAGCGTTGAATTGCCAATCGAGCAAATGGGGCTGACCCTCCTGATCTTGCACCCATGTCGGGCCAGAATCGCGGAGCCAAACTCGATCGGTCGGGTAAATTCGGAACCGAACCTGCGACAGGTCTGCCCCTGCTTTATCCAGAATGTTACGAACCACCGGAAGCGTTTTTTCTTCGGGGAGAAGCAATTCGACCTTTTCAACACGGCTGAGATGTTTGATAATTTCTGCATAGACCCAAGGAATCGGGGGAAACTTACCGGGCCAATCGGACTTGTTATGCGGCCAAGCCAACCAAGTGCCGGAATGCCACTCCCACTCGGCGGGCATGTGGAAACGGGGTAAAGTTTTCTCAGACGATAAATCCTTATTGGTGTCGGAAGAACTTAATTTTTTTCGTCTATTTGTCATTTGAGCAACCCAAAAATCGATTCTATGTACATGATATTCATTCCACTGATCGTTCTTTTGCGGGAGAGACCCGCCCTATGAATTCGACCGTCCTCATTATCGATGATGACCCAAATATCCGCGAAACCCTTCAAATCGCGTTGGAGGATCACGGCCTGAAGGTTTTGACCGCCTCAAATGGCGAAATCGGCATTAACCGAGCCATCGAACATAAACCGAATCTGATTCTGTGCGATATGATGATGCCGCAAGCCAGTGGCTTTATCGTTATCGAACGGTTAAAGGATCATTTCAACGGCCAAATTCCGATCATCATGCTGACCGGAAATAATAGTGATCATCAACGCCGATACGCCGAATTTTTAGGGGCCGACGAGTATTTGACCAAGCCCATTCGACCCTTTGACCTGTTCCAAGTTCTCAAAAAATATGTGAATTTACCCAGCCCTGCCTATGCCCTTCCCGCCGAAGAGGTCGCCTCCACCCCTTACTATTGACGGTGCGTGAAAAGGAACTCTTCCGAATAGAGTGATGAATCGTTCCATGTAAGCCGATTGAAATAAACATTCAAAACCCTAAACGACATTTTTCTCTTGCTCTCTCGAACCACCAAAGCAAAGTTTCTTCCGAGAAATTTTCTTTTCATCTGAGTTGAATTGTTCCCATTACCCCATTCCCTTCTAAAACAATTTTCTGGGCCATATTTCTCTTTGAACTAAGTACCGAGTTCCCGATATGCGAATGGTTCTCTTTTGTCTGTTAATTTCGTCCGTAGTCGCTTTAGCACAAGGCACCCAAGCTGATTATGAACGTTCAGATGCTATCTACAAAATTTTCTCCGGCAAAGTCATTCGTGATAAAGTAGAACCGAATTGGTATGAACAAGAAAAACGATTTTGGTTCCGTTCCAACTCGGGACCAGGGGAGTATGAATTTTATACGGTCGATGCTCTCTCGGGGAAAAAAGAATTCGCATTCGATCACGAGAAATTCGCCAAAGCCCTTGCCCAAGCCAGTGGAAAGAACGTCCTTCCTAAGCGTCTGCCGATTATGAATCTGTCGTTTCAAAATGATAAAGTATGGTTTTCTGCATTCAATAAGAACTGGCAATTCGATCCTTCCACAAATAGCGTTTCGGAATTGGGAAACAAATCGAAAGATAAATCACCAGAATCTTCATCCGATGAAAATATCGATGAGGATCAAACTCAATGTCAACCATCCAAAAAGAGGGATAACCCTTATATTTTGACAATTAAAAATCACAATGTTTATATTCAATCGAAATCGGGAGGAGAAGAAATTCAACTCACGAAGGATGGCACCGAAACGGATGGATATACCAACGGGGCCATTCGCTGGTCGCCCGATTTTTCTCGGGTGATTGTCTACCGTAATACCAAGGGAGATGGGCGAATCGTCACGATTGTTGAATCCTCTCCGAAGGATCAGGTTCAACCGAAACTATTAACCTATCAATATGATAAACCGGGGGATAAAATTCCAACCCGAAAACCCCACTTGTTCGATCCTAAAAATGCAAAGGAAATTCCTGTTTCGGATGAGTTATTCAAAAATCCCTATGCCATAACCGTCGGTAATTGGACACCAGATGGTAAGGAATTCACATTTGAATTTAATCAACGGGGGCATCAAGCCTATCGTTATCTCGCGATCGAGGGAGAAACGGGCAAAGTTCGTACGGTTATCAATGAAGAACCCAAAACCTTTTTCGATTACGCTCACAAAAAATACCTGAATCATAATCCCAACACCAATGAAATTATTTGGATGTCGGAACGAGATGGTTGGAATCACCTTTATTTGATTGATTTCAAAACAGGAGAAGTGAAAAACCAAATCACCAAGGGGGAATGGGTTGTTCGAGGAGTCGAATCGGTCGATTTCGAGAAACGCGAACTGATTCTTCGGGTAGGTGGGATCGATCCGAAGCAAGACCCCTACTACATTCACTATATTCGGATTGGTTTCGATGGCAAAAATTTAGTTCGATTAACCGAATCGGATGGCACGCACACTGCGATTTCATTCGCTCCGAAGAGTAATCGATTGGTGACAACTTATTCGCGTGTTGATCTACCACCGATCACAGAATTAAGAGATTTATCAACCGGTAAATTAATCAGTGTGATTGAAACTGCGGATGATAGTGAACTGTTGAAGACCGGCTGGAAGCGTCCAGAACGATTTGTTGCCAAAGGACGAGATGGCAAAACCGATATTTATGGAATTATTTATCGTCCTTCCAATTTTGATCCCAAAAAGAAATACCCCGTGATTGAAAATATTTATGCAGGGCCTCACGCTGCCCATGTTCCCAAAGCCTACTCCGTCTTTGCGAATATCACACCGATTTTAGAACTGGGTTTTGTAGGGGTGCGCATCGATGGGATGGGAACATCGCACCGATCGAAAGCGTTTCATGATGTTTGTTGGAAGAATTTAGGAGATGCGGGTTTCCCCGATCGAATTCTCTGGATCAAAGCAGCGGCCGAGAAATATCCGGAGATGGACCTTTCCCGCGTGGGAATTTACGGTGGTTCAGCCGGCGGGCAAAATGCCATGCGTGCCCTCATTGCGCATGGGGATTTTTACAAGGTCGCCGTTGCAGATTGTGGCTGTCATGATAATCGCATGGACAAAATCTGGTGGAACGAACTATGGATGAGCTATCCGGTGGGGCCTCACTATAAAGAATCGTCGAATGTCGAACAGGCCCACCGGATGCAGGGGAAATTGCTGTTAACTGTTGGCGAACTGGATCGGAATGTGGACCCCGCCTCGACAATGCAGGTTGTGAATGCCTTAATCAAAGCGAATAAAGATTTTGAATTGCTCGTCATTCCAGGGGGGGGGCACGGTGCTGGCGAAACTCCTTACGCTGCTCGGAAACGGAAAGATTTTTTTGTTCGGCACCTCCTTGGAGTCGAACCCCGATGGAAATAAATCAAAGGATTATGAAACCTATTGAATTGGGTCCGGTAAAACAGGGGAAAGGATAAAACCATCTTATGTCAATTCCTGTAACCTGTGAAAGTTGTGGCAACCGGTTTCGAGTGCCCGATGCCTCGTTGGGTCGCGTTGTAGGGTGCCCCAAATGCGGTGCCGATGTTCGTGTTCCTGATTTGAGTGCAGGGTTGGCCCCCCCCTCTGTGGGTATGGGCTTCCAAGCCGATTATGAACCCGCACCCCCTTCAATTCAACCTCCTAGTTCCTCATCGGTACCCGCAGCTGAATCTTCCTTGCCCAGTCGGCGTTCCAAAGGTTGGGGGAAGCTCCTCTTTTTATTCTTATTCTTGTTTGGAGGTTGTTGCCTGTCCTGTGGTGGCTGCGGGGTTTGGGTCTTCAACGACTCGAAAACTTGGCGCGATTTTGAAGCGCCAGGGGGCAGATTTCGCATCCAAATGCCCGGACGTCCTCAAAAAAAATCCGAAACGATCACCGATGAGAAGGGTACCTCCCGAGAGATCGTCTCGCATCAGTCTTTCGATCTTTCCGAGCAAACCATTTATGTTGTTGCTCATACCGATTTTCCTGAGTTCAAACCGGAATTCGGCAAAAAACGGATCCTTTTTGATGATCTGACCCCGTTTTTAGAACAGGGCTTGGATCAATTCCGAAAGGATTTACCCAAAGGTGCGACCGAACGACATCGGCAAAAAATTCTTTTTGGCCCCTATGAAGGTCGAGAAGTGGTCTACGATCTGCCCAACAAACAAGGGGTTGCTGTGGCCCGTTTATTTGTTGTGAAACAGCGAGCGTACTTTCTTGCAGTGGCGGGGCCTAAACTCACTTTAGAGCATCCCCATATTTCTAAATTCTTTGATTCGATTCAACTCACCAATGCCGATGATTTCGTTGTTCCTGCAGAAAAAATTGGCCCGACGTATCAACGAGACGATGCCGAGAAAGCCAAACCGAACTAGAGGGCAACCTGTCGTAGAAATTGAGGAACGCAATACCTACGAAATCGAATCACTCCTATCTTCGTCCTTCATCAGCGTGCAGCAATTTTTCGATCAACGATCAACGATCATCAATCAACGATCATCAATCATCCATATCGGATTAATGAGATTTTTTTCCGCTAGACCTTGCAGGAATTACCTATGATAATCTCAACCAATTCGAGGCATTAATCATGAGACAGATAGCATTATGGATCGGGTTGAGTGCCATGGTCTGGGCCGCTCCCGTGCCGAAAGATGTCAAGGTTCCAGACTATTTCCCGATTCAAGAAGGTGGGCAGTGGACCTACGCTCAATCGTCCTTTACTAAAGCTGCCAAGGTGATTAGCAAAAACACTATGGTGATGACCTTGGATAAAGTGGAATCGGGCAAAGAGTCGACCCGTGTTGAAATGGGGAACGTGCTTGGCAAAGGAGCGAAACGGCTCGAAGAGTTTGAGGTAAAAGGTACGGATATAATTTGCCGCAGTTCTAGCCTGATCCCGCATGATTTGGTGATTTATAAAAAGGGAGCCAAAGTAGGCGATAAATGGGAAGGAAAAATTTCTTACAACAAGACCCGTGAAGGGAAGGCCGAATCGGTTGTGGAACCTTCGGAAGAAGTCACAGTTCCTGCGGGAACATACAAATGCGTGGTTGTTTCGCATAAAATTGAGGTGGAGCCGCTAGCCAAAGGAGCCGCCGCTCAAAAGACCCTCATCACATTGAAGTTTTGGTTGGCCGATGGCGTGGGGATTGTCAAACGGGAACGCACCTTTTCTTCCACTCCGGCCAGTTTAACGACACTCATCTACGAACTTCAAGAATTCACCCCGAAGAAAAAAAATAATTAAGCTACCTTACAGAATCGGCTTTTACCCAAGGGGCCATCTGTTTCGAGAAGAACGCATTGAGACCTGCCCGACATTCCTCACCCAAGCGTGGGGCGGCACTAGCGTGAGCGGCTGCCTCAACCGATTCGGCTTGCTTTGAGTATTGCGCCAATAGTTGTTTGGTCACGGCCAAGGCATGGGGGCCTCCCTTGGCAAAACTCTCTGCAATTTCTAAAGCGCGGTCCATCAATTTTTCGGCCGGCACCGTTTCATTGATCAAACCATGACCTCGGGCCTGATTTGCATCAACCAGTTCCCCTGTCAGCAGCAAGTAGCGGGCAAAGCGTTCCCCCACATGACGAAGCAAATGGGGAAGCACAATGGCAGCGACTAACCCCAACCGCACTTCGGGATAGCCCATCTTCGCTTCTGGGACCGAAAGGGCACAATCGCAAATCGTCATCAGGCCGGCCCCGCCTGCCACGGCGTGACCATTCACCGCAGCAATCGTGGGCTTAGGTAAGCGATAAATCAAGTCGAACAAGGTGGAAAGTGCCAAGGCATCGTTCCAGATAATCTCGGAATTGGCATCGAGCGTGGAGCGTAACTCTTCTAAATCCATGCCCGCACAAAAGGCCGAGCCGTTTCCCGTCAGAATGACGGCCCGTGCCTGATCGTCAACCTGAGCCTTTTGGAACGCCCTTGTGAGTGCCTGAATCAACTCGCGACAGAGGGCATTTCGTTTCTCGGGACGGTTGAGGGTAATGATCGCTGCCGATCCCTGATGTCGATAAAGCACCAGTTCGTTCATGTTCTTTCTCGAAGAGGTTAGACTGATACTTTATGATATACCTTGGCGTTGAAACTCTTTCTCAGAGGAACGAAGAAACAGAGAAACAGAGAAACGAAGAAATCCCCAGAGAGAGGAGGGGCGTAAGGGAAGTAAAAAGATCAGCTGAGAACTTTGCTGGTTAGCACCGTGACCACATTATTACGGACTTGAGCAAAGCCCCCGTCGATGATGAGCTTTTTGGTGGTGCCATTTTGATTGAGGCGAAGCTCGCCTTTGCCGAGGCGTCCTACCAGTGCCGATCGGCCTACTTGGATACCGAGTTCACCATCGATCATCGGTAGGATGATCATCTCGGCGGTTTCATCGAGGATCGCCTTTTCCGGTGTGACGATGACACATTGAAGAGATTTTGCCATATCAGTCGTTACTCAAAATCGATTGCAGGTTAGTTGGATGAACGTCCGTCTTACTACTTCGCCATTTTTGCAGCGGCTTCGGCGGCCTCTTCAATGGTCCCGACGTACATAAAGGCTGATTCGGGCAGATGATCCCATTTGCCATCGCAGAGTTCTTCAAAGCTCCGAATGGTCTCTGCCAAGGGGGTCACGTTACCGGGTTTACCGGTAAAGACCTCGGCCACGATGAACGGTTGCGACAAGAATCGTTCGATTCGACGAGCACGAGCTACAACCTTCTTATCATCTTCAGACAATTCATCGACCCCGAGAATCGCAATAATATCTTGCAGTTCGCGGTAGCGTTGCAAAATTTGTTGCACACGGCGAGCGACGTTAAAGTGCCGTTCCCCGATGAACTGCGGGTCGAGCAAGCGGCTGCCCGATGCCAGCGGATCGATGGCGGGATAAATCCCCTTCTCAGAAATCGATCGTTCGAGATAGATGAAGGCATCCAAGTGTTGGAAGGTATTCGCAGGGGCAGGGTCGGTCGGGTCGTCGGCAGGGACATACACCGCTTGCACGGAAGTAATAGCGCCTTTTGCGGTGGAGGTAATTCGTTCTTGCAGTTCGCCCATTTCGGTGGCCAAGGTCGGTTGATAACCCACGGCAGAGGGCATCCGTCCGAGCAGAGCCGACACTTCGGAACCTGCCTGAGAGAAGCGGAAGACGTTATCGACGAATAGCAGGGTTTCTGCACCAGTGCTATCGCGGAACCATTCGGCCATGGTCAAGGCAGAAAGGGCCACGCGGAGACGAGCGCCGGGGGGTTCGTTCATCTGGCCGAAGACCATCGCGGTTGATTCAATAACCGATTTCGCGTCGGCACCGGTACCGGTTTTGGCCTCTTGCATTTCCAACCACAGGTCGTTCCCTTCGCGGGTTCGCTCACCGACCCCTGCGAAAACGGAGTACCCTTTGTACACTTTGGCAATCCGCGAAATCAACTCGGTGAGAATAACGGTTTTGCCGAGACCGGCACCACCGAACAGACCGGCTTTCCCCCCCCGAACCAAGGGCGTGAGGAGGTCAATCACCTTGATACCGGTTTCCAGAATTTCGGATTTGGGAGAGAGGTCGGAGAATTTCGGTGGTTTTTGGTGGATGGAGCGGGTTTCTTTCGCGTTCACTTCGCCCCGACCATCGATGGGGTCGCCCAGCAGATTGAAGACGCGGCCCAAAGTTTCCATGCCGACGGGAACTTGAACGGGGCTTCCGGTATCGATGGCATCCATACCTCGGGTTAACCCGTCGGTCGAACCCAAGGCCACACAACGAACCCGCGAACCACCGAGGTGCTGTTGGACTTCGCCAGTCAGTCGGATGGGTGTCCCTTTTACACTGGCGTTGATCTTCACGGCATTGTAAATGGCAGGCAGGTGATTGTCGTCAAATTCGACGTCAAAGGTCGAACCAATCACTTGGGTGATTCGGCCTTTATGTGCGGTTGCGGTGCTCATTATCTCTCCGATTTATCGTCGTCTTTCAATATCTTTTTCATGTTGGGGGGCTTTGCCTTGGCCTCCCGATTTTATTACTTTTTTGGACTCACCAAGAAGCTCAGATGGTGTTCCGCGTGGATGAGATGCAGTTCGTTAAACTCCTCTCGTCCTATTTTCCCAAACAAAGGAGAGGTTTGGCAGACCCCTCTAAATGTCTTCCAACGCTCTACCACTTGCTTGAGCATCTGAACGCCTTGAGCATCGTCGAGGGTTTCTGGCCCGATCGATTGTCGGGCAGTCATCCCTCTTTCACCATATTGGCGTGTCTTCAGAATTTTCTTGAGCATCCATTTACCTAGGGTGACACGCAACAACCAAGGTAATTTCTTCATGGGGTAACCATCCATCGCATAGCGGAGCCATTCCGACAGGTGGAAGGTTACTTGTCCAAGGGACCATCTTCCGAGTTTGGTGTATCCATTTTGAAGCAGGTTCTCGGCATCAGCGATGACCTCATCCCAGTTGGCGAATCGTAAAGGTCGACGTCCTGCGGTTGAGATCATGAGATACCGTGATCCTGACTCGATTATTTCAGGGCTTCGGCCCCTGCGATCAACTCGCTGATCTCCTTGGTGATCTTCGCTTGTCGAGCGCGGTTGTACTGCTGACTAATTTCCTTGATCAGATCAGCCGCATTTTCGGTCGCTGCTTTCATGGCGACCCGTCGGGCGATCTGTTCGCTCACGGCTGCATCCAAGAAACACTTAAACAAACGTTGCTTGAACGCGACGGGAACGATAGCATTGAGGATTTCCGTGGCGCTGGGAATAAATTCATATTCCACGGCAGCGACCGGCTTAGTCGCAGCGGAATCATTTTTCTTCGTGGTGGTGAGCGATGCGAGGGGCAACAAGGTTTCCACCACAGGGGTTTGTCGGGCGGCAGTGATGAACTTCATGTAGGCCACTTCGACCCGATCGATTTGCCCCGAAACGTACATTTGGATGTATTTTTCTGCGATGGTATCCACATCGCTAAAGGCCGGTTTATCCTCGAATTGGGTGTAGGTTGCCGCAGCGGTAAAACCCTGATAGCGGAAAAAGGCCATGGGTCTTCGGCCGGAAATTTCGAGGTCGAAGGGGTGATTCTCGGCTTTGAATTCGCGGATGCGGTTTTGAGCACCACGAATAATCGAGCCGTTATACCCACCGCATAACCCCCGATTGGAACCAATCACCAGAATCAGGCTTTTCTTGACAACGGGTCGAATCTCAAGAAGAGGATGAGAAACTTCTCCCCCAGCGCTGGTGAGATCGGCAGCGATTTCGGCAATTTTCTTGGTGTACGCTTCGGCTTCGCTGGCGCGGTCGAGCGCCTTTTTGAAGCGGGCCGTTGCGATCAGTTCCATTGTCCGCGTGATTTTGCGGATGTTCCGAACTGCCTTGCGACGTTGTACTAATTGTCGTAAGTTCGCCATGTCTTCTCCGCCGATTAACCTAAATGGTCAACGGTCTGATCCCTACTAATCCCTAAATGCCTTCCCTATCGGTCTAATCCCTGAATGCCTTCCCAATTATCCGTGTTAGTTCACCGGTTTGAACTGGGGTTGGAAGGCTGCGATGGCCCCTTTCAATTTTTCTTCCACTTCGGGAGTGAGTTCCTTCTTGGTTGCCAACAGGTTGCGGACCTCGGGCATTTGTTCTTGCATGAAGCGAAGGAATTGCTCTTCCCAAGCTCGGACTTGTCGGCGATCGACGCTATCCAAGGCCCCCGAGTTACCGGCGTAAATAATCATGATCTGATCGACCACCGGCAGGGGTTTGAATTGAGCTTGTTTGAGAATCTCCACCATGCGATAACCCCGATCCAACAAGGCTTGGGTGGCTTTATCGAGTTCGGTTCCCAGCTGGGCAAAGGCCTCCAATTCACGGAACGAGGCTAGGGCCAGTTTGAGACCCCCTGCGACTTTCCGATCCTTCATTGCCTTGATTTGAGCATTACCACCAACCCGAGAAACCGAAATCCCCACGTCGACCGCAGGACGAACCCCTGCATAGAACAACGAGGGTTGCAGGTAAATTTGCCCGTCGGTAATCGAAATCACGTTGGTGGGGATATACGCAGACACTTCCCCTTCGAGTGTTTCGATGATCGGTAGCGCGGTTAATGAGCCGCCCGAGGTGGTGACCCGTGCCAACTTATGGTTGGGGTAATTGGGAAGCACATGATGTTCGGCGTAGTGTTTGCCCGACACTTCCGAGGGGCCGACATACACTTTGCCATCGACGCCCGAGGTATCTTCGGTTTTCGATTCGTCAAAATCGTTGGGGACAATCACCCAGCGATCGGCCAGTTTAGCGGATCGTTCCAGCAAACGGGAGTGACAGTAGAACACGTCACCAGGGTAAGCCTCACGACCGGGCGGACGACGAAGCAACAGCGACATTTGGCGATAAGCGGCCGCTTGTTTGGAAAGGTCATCGTACACCACAAGGGTATCCTTCCCCTTGTGCATGAAGTATTCCGCCATGGCCGTTCCCGCATAGGGAGCGATGTATTGGAGCGGGGCGGCACGGGATGAAGAAGCGGCCACCACAATGGGGTATTCCAAGGCGCCGTTGACGCGGAGGTCTTCCACGATTTGGGCGATCTTACCTTCCATCTGACCGCAAGCAACGTAGACGCAAATGACGTTTTCGGTCTTTTGGTTGATGATCGTGTCGATGGCAATAGCGGTTTTGCCCGTTCGACGGTCACCGATGATTAATTCCCGTTGCCCGCGACCAATGGGGGTCATGGCATCGATGGCTTTGATACCGGTTTGGAGCGGTTGCTTAACGGGTTGCCGTTCGGCAATCCCCGGCGCGGTGGCTTCGAGGGGCCGCGTTTGTTTGCTGAGGATCGGCCCTTTGCCGTCGAGGGGATTGCCCAGAGGATCGACCACGCGGCCGATCAACTCTTCCCCGACGGGCACTTCGAGCAAGGCCCCCGTGCTGCGGACTTCATCTCCTTCGGTGATCTGGAGATAATCGCCCAAGATCACGATACCGACGGAGGATTCTTCAAGGTTAAAGGCCAG
The DNA here is from genome assembly GCA_026419115.1 of Gemmataceae bacterium. Taxonomy (GTDB): domain Bacteria; phylum Planctomycetota; class Planctomycetia; order Gemmatales; family Gemmataceae; genus SKW135. Next base: position 5,474 of record JAOAAA010000092.1, on the reverse strand, counting down.
TCCCCGAACGCCTGTGCGGGTGAACTCGACCATCTCGCCAGCCATGACGCCAGACAACCCGTAGACACGGGCAATCCCGTCACCGACTTCGAGTACTTTGCCCACTTCGCGAACGTCTTGGGCTACGCCAGCCCGTTCAATTTCGCCACGAAGGACAGAGATAATTTCATCGGATCGAAGCGACATGACTACTTCTCGACATCAATTGGTTTCGGATGGATTCAATACGGCTACGCACGGAGTTATCGTACACTTCGTCGCCGATTTGTACGATAAGCCCGCCTAAAATTGTCGGGTCGATTGTGGGGACCAGAATCGGTTCACGACCCAACGCATGACCGATGGTTTGTCGTAGATGCTCGGCTTGTTCGGCCGTCAGTTCTACTGCAGAGCGAACCTTCACACGAACACGTTTGGCTTTCACATCGAGAAGGTCTCGGTAAGCCGATGCCACATGGCGTAAAAGGTTCAAACGATTTTTGTTATTCAACACCTGAAGGAAACTATAAAGCGTTTCGCTTACTCTTCCTTTGAAGACGTTTTCCAAAATCGGTGCTTTGGCGTTGCGTTTCAAAACGGGAGAGGTCAGGGTGTCGGCGAGGACGGGTTCCTTACGGAGAACGTCATTGACCAAGGCCGTCAGTTCTTCACCAACTTCATCAGCTTGGTTCCGGCTTTGTGCCACTTCCAGAAGAGCCTCGGCATAGACGACGGCCACTTGGCGAAGGCGGCTTCCTTCGTCTTCCATTCGGGAATCGGTGGTGTAATCGGCCATAAGAATCTCTTCGGGGCGAGGTCAACAAATACCTAACAGCGTTGTCAATTATGCTTTGCTCAGGGTCGATTTCAGATCGTTCAGGGCTTCGTCCAGCAGGCGACGATGATCCTCAGACGAGATTTCTCGCTTGATGGTTTTCGTCGAAAGCAAGGCAGCTAGTTGCACCGATTGTTGGTACAAATCTTGCAAGGCTTGTTCCCGAGCCGTTTCGATTTCTCGTCGTGCCCGATCCCGCTCAGCTTGAATTTCGGCCGCGGCTTCGGCCTTGGCCCGTTCTTTCAGAGCCGTAGCATCGCGGCGGGCTTCTTCCAGAATCGCACGAACTTCATCATTTGCCTTGGCCAAGCGAGCTTCGATCTCTTTCAATGCCGTTTGTGCATCCGCTTTGGATTTCTCGGCATCGGCAAAGGTTTGTCGCAGAGATGCTTCTCGGGCATCGAGACCTTTGATCATCGGCCCCCAAGCAAACTTACCGAGGATTCCTAGCAACAAAATGAAGATGATGAAGCTATAAATCCCCAGATCGTAGCGGGTCAGACCTGCCCGTTCTTCAAACGGCGGGGGCTTGTGTTCGTGATCATGTTTATGATCGTCGGCTTTCGCGGCCCCTTCTGCTTTTGGTTCGGCAGCAGCAAAGGAAACGGGAGTCGCCCAGAAGGCCATTCCGGCGAGAAACGCGAAAGCCAAAATCCATCGGTGAAACATCGGTTTCCCTCTTGGAGTCGGTGGATAAAACAAATTTAGCTAGCGATCAGTGCTAACACCAAGCAGAACACGACCGCGATCAGAGCGGCCCCTTCCACGAGTGCCGCCAGAAGAATCATGGCCCCGCGAATGGTACCCGATTGTTCCGGTTGACGAGCGATCCCAGAAAGGGCGGCAAAGCCCACTAAACCAATCCCCAGACCGGCACCGACGATGGCCAAGCCCATACCGATCCCAGCGCCAATACCGGTGTACTTCACGGGTTGTGCGGTAGCAGTACCACCACCCGTGGCCTGAGCGAAGGCAGCATCACTCAACACAAGCAGCGCCACGACAACAAGGCAGGCTCGAAGCAAATTTTTCATGTGACCAAATACTCCAAAAGGTTCCTGTTGAATACCTTAGTGTTCGGGATGAAGCGCCATCCCCAAGAACGTCGATGTCAAAAACGTAAACACAAACGCTTGCAAGCAAGCAACAAACAATTCCAGCACACTCAGGGCCGTGACCGCCAACACACTGGAGACCGTCACAGGCCAAAAGAAAATTCCAGCGGCATCCGATCCCGAGGCCGCAGCCATCCCAATCATTTTGATGAACGAGAGCATCACAAACAGGGCGGTATGACCGGCCAACATATTCGCGAAAAGACGCACAGCTAGAACGATGCCCCGAATGAACGCTCCCAAAATTTCTAGGAAGAATACCCCGATCTCAATGAGGGGGGCCAATATCTTCATTAAGCCCGAATCGCGGTCCAGATGAATGTAAAAGGTCTTCAGGTAGTTCGGGAAGCCATGTGCTGCTTTAATTCCGTGATAGTGAATCACACAGAAGCAGATTAAGGCCAAAACCCCCGTGACGGCCAAGCTCGCTGTGGGCGATCCCATGTAGGGGATCATCCCCAACAGGTTCATCGTCAGCACAAAAACAAACACCGTCCACAGGAAGGGTAAAAATCGTTTGTGATCCTCACCCAAAGTCGGAACGGCAACTTGATCGCGAATAAACAGAAGGATTGCTTCGACCCCGTTGACAAACCGGCCCCGTGGAATGCCCCCTCGGGCGATGATTCGAGCAGCGGGCACAAAAATCAACAGGATCAAGAAGAAGCCAATCAATTCCAAGACCATGAATTTGGTAAACCACGAGGGCAGATGAAATTCCCAGCCCAAGCCGTGAATGAAGCCCCAATGAGTCGAGTCGGTGGCTTCTTCAAACGGATCGAAGGGAGCTTCGGCAGCCATGGTCAACCCTGTGGTGATGGTCTTGATTCTAAACGATAGAGAATCACCGTCTCAATCGTTAGCGTAAGTAAATAACACCCTAAACCCCAGCCCAAAAGTTCGAGCGGATGTTCTTTCACCGGAACGAGTAGAGCATAGAAAATCACACCCATTCCAAGAGAAAGTAAACCGCGAACCATAACTCCGGCTAACGCCACAAAAAGGGCAATTTGCGGAGATTTTTGTTTTACCAACAGATACACCACCAAGGTTATCGTGGCGGGTATCAGCGTAATGCCAATCGCAATCATTCCGATTTCAATTGGCACGGTGGAAAGCAGGACACTAGGCAGGTACACCAGCGCCCAGATCAACAAACTTCCCACGATTAACTTGATTACGGGTTTCACTTTTCCTCGGGTTTACGGGGTTGAGTGAACCGAATCAATTGGACGAATAACAGGAGCATCCCCAAGAATGTACCGACGATCGTCAACCAAGGCAAGCTACCTAGGAAGTAATCGAGTAACCAACCCATGAGAACCGGCCCTAACAGCATCGAAGAAATCGAATACCCAAGGGCTAAAAGCCGAGCACGCTCACGAGGGCTATCCCCGCCATCGTTTGGCTGAGCTTTCATTTTCTCATAATCTCAAGAACACACACTCTTTAGAATTGCTTAGATAGGAGTCGCAGGCGATCTCGGCAACTGACTTTGTGAAATTTTTCACAAACTTCCTGATCTCGCCCCCTGCAGAAATCCTTCTAGGCTCCCACAATAGGCCATCATTCCTATTGGAGTTAGACTCACAGAAGCTGAGTATCCCCAGTCTGACGTTTGGATGTAGTACTGCAGTTTATTAATCGATATGGTGATTCCCTTGGAAGAGTCGGGCTGAAGACCACATCGTTCCCAAGGGGATTCAAAGCATTTTTATCGTTAGTTAAGAGGAAAGGGCTTTACATATCAACGTATCGACATATCAATCTACAAAGTTCCTTAAATGGGTAGCTGGACTTCATGTGAGCCTTGATTGATAGCGTTACTTTTTCCCTTCCGTACCAATGTAGGGGGTAGTTGAACCAGCATCGCGTTTGATTTCCTGCGTGGTTCCTTTTCGGGTTTCGCGGATGAGCACCCTAAAGGGGTCGCCGTTGAAACAAATCTCGCTGAAAAAGGCAAAGGCGGAAGCATCCTCGGTCACAAACATCGGCGCTAATTTTCCGGCCGTGGTCGTGTAACTAAACGTACCAAAGACCTCGCTTTGCCCCCCCCTTTGGTATGGAGAAGCGTTCCACCACGCTCGGTTTTGTACCCTAAGACCCAGACTTGGCCCCCTTCGTTGAGCAGATGAGTCCCTTCGTTTTCGATATTCAATTGTCGGGCCCAAACTTGCTGCCCTGCTTTGATCCTCAAATCCAAGGTAGAAACATCTTCCAGAAACAATCGCCCTTTACCGGTATAGTTGATTTTGGCTTCGACACTTTTGACTACTACGGTGCGATTGGTTCGAATTTCGATCCCGCCGTTGATGGGTGCAAAATGCTCGATTGTCACGACTTTAGCTTCGCCCTCTTCAATAATCAGATCGGGTTGAGAACGTCGATTGTAATCGATCCACGCACCGGTTCCCAGAAGTCGGCGGACTTTCCCCCGCACAATAAAGGGTTTCTCAACGGTGTAAAAGCCGGGAAAGAAAATGGTGGTAGCTCCGGAATCGATCGCTTTTTGGATCGCTGCCGAAGAATCTTTTTTTCCTGTGGGGTCCGCACCAAAGGAATCGACCACGGCCCACGATTTCGGATCATCCCAAGGGACCTCGGGTGTTTCTTCGACTGGAAGCCTTAACGAAGCGCTCGACCCGCGAAATGGACTGGTGACCGCATGCGAAAAATACTCTTGGATGCGTGGCCCTTCGCTGCCGAGTTTGTCTGTTCCGGTAACCCGTAGGGCCGCAGCGTAATCGGGCGTGGTCACATCGGCAAGGGCACGACCATAGCCGGAGGTAACGACATCTCGAATCGCGAGCCGGCCCCCATTGTAGTTCACGATTGCTGGGAGATTTTTCGCTCCTTTGCCGCCTTCTAAGACTGCATCCAGAAGCGAAAGAGTCCCGTAGGATCGCACGGCGGGCACTTCGTTTTCCGACTTCAAGCCCCGAATACTAATGGCCTGACCATGATTATCGAAACCAAATCGCGATTGACCTTTCAGGCTCAAAAACTCGAAGGTTTGGCTATTGACGGCTCGAGCCGTGCTGACCCCGACTTCAAATCCGCGAACTTCCACATGACGCACCAACAACGGCCCATTCATATCCCGATGGCCTAGGTCCAGCCCCACGACCCCAAGGCCATCTTGCGATTGAATTGCCACTTCTCGAAGAGCACCGGTATTATTCGAGTAGAACTGCAGACCAATCGCCCCCGCGTTTTTCCGCCCCACGTCGAAGGTGATATTTTGAATGTAGTTGTGGAACCAATCTGCCGAGCCGAAACCTCCGCACCACATAATCGCAGCCGGTTTTTTTGGATCGGTAAAGGTCTCATCTTTCAGTCGAATGACCGTCTTGCGGACATTTTGACCTTGAAGCCAATTGAAGCCCCAAGCCGCTTGCTTTTTACTATTCTGATTCGACCATTTGAGCGTGGCCGAAACCAAATACGTCCCGTTGGGAAAGTACAACACCTTGTGTTGGCCCATCATATCCGAAAGAGCTTTTTGGATCGCTGCGGTATCATCCGTGATGCCATCCCCTTTGGCG
>JAOAAA010000091.1 GCA_026419115.1 Gemmataceae bacterium | reverse complement strand
CGCTTGTGTTCTCACGCTCATCTTCGGGTTCATTTATCTGAGACAACGTAGACTCAAGGCCAAATCGTCCTAGAAGAGGGCTACGAAAAAAAGAGGTGACAGCAGTTGAGCAACCCAAAGGAGCCGGTGATTCGCTTCCCGGTGTTGAGGCGAAAGTAGCTAATTACAAGGAATAAATCAGATGCATTTCACACTTGTAAAATTTGCAATGTTGATTGTGCTTGGTTGTTTAGTAATCGTAGTATCTTACGAACGTAATTTACTCTTTGCTGAACCAGAACAAACAACATGTCAAAACAAGAAACATGCTGTTGTTGTGTGTACTCCTAATAATGCCCCATTGTGTAAACTAGGATTAATTTCAGATGGAGTTCCAGATTTAGAAGGATGTTTTAAGCAGAAAGGTTCACTATTTGCAAAAGATCGGTTTCCAAGAAATCCACCTGAGTATCAAATTCATCCATCAACGATTGGTTATAATCCTAATGGAACTATAGTCAACGCAGAATGTTATACAGTTTACAGTTGCACAATAATTGCCTATCCAGATGGAACCATAAGTTGCGAACCTGATATTTATTCGATAGGAACGACCTTTAGTGCTCCAGCAAGCCCCGGAACCAAATGTCCACCAGAATGAACTCAACATGATTCAACATACAGGATAACGACATGAGTTTAAATGAAATGCTGTTCGTCCGACTAACCTTGGCACTGTTAGTAATGGGTCTATTTAGCCCAGTCAAGGCCATGGAATGGGATCGAACCCAAATCGAGAACCTGAAAACACAATTGAAAGAAAATCGACAAAAAATTAGATCGTACCAAGTAGAGCTTGTCTCAATCTATCATGCAAACAAAACACAAAACGAGAATCGATTTCTATTATTCAAAGATGGTTCTAAGAGATTAATTGAACATAATAATGTTGGCATGAACAAAAGAACCATTTATTGCTTTAATGGAACTGCTGATGGCTTTTTCTTTAAGTACACTTACAATCCCAAAGCGAACATCAATTTTGGTGAATATGATAAGATAAAAAATTTAGACAAGGAACCACGTTTTGATTTTGAAACAATTGGTCTAGAACTAGGTTTGATGAATCCAGAACGTGGCAAGACCTATTCTGAAGCAATTGATGATTTATTCCAAAGTTATTCAGAAGGAGCACTGGTAGAAAAAGTTACATTAGGTAATAAAGAGTGTCTGCGATTGATTCCGAAAGTGCCGAATCAAGGTCAAAAACTCTCAATTTATGTTGATCTGGAACTGGGGCCAAACATTCGCCAAATCGAGGCCGAAACAAAAGGTTTACAGGAGAAGCGAATCATCGAATATGAACAGCATTCTTCTGGTTTCTGGTATCCTAGTAAGATGGAATACGAAAAATCATTTGGTCAAAATAAATACACAGAATCTGTTCAGATTTTTATCAAATCAATTAATACAGTTATTGATCCTAAATTATTTGAACCAGCAGGGATGAATCTAGACAAAGGAGGCTTGATCCTTAACAATCCGATTGATCCAAATAAACAATTAATTGTTTCAGATAATTCCCTTCTCGTTCCTCCCGACACTTATGGGAAACCGGAGCCGGAGCCGAAGGAACCCTCGAAGTGGTGGGGTCGAGTTGCTGTTGCCACTTGTGTTCTCACGCTCATTTTCGGGTTTTTATATCTTAAACAGAGACGAATTATATCGAGGCTGAAATCGGAGTAATTTTTATGAAACGCTATGCTTTCACCTTAATCGAACTTCTTGTCGTCATTGCCATGATAGGGAGTCTCATCGGTTTACTGCTCTCGGCCGTTCAAAAAGTGCGATCGGTCGCGAACAAAATTTCCTGTCAATCGCATATGAGGCAGTTGGCCCTTGCGATGAATACTCGTCTGATCGATTACGATGCGTTCCCGAATGGTGCGGTGCCTCGTGGTCAAGCCCCGCGTCACACCGGTTGGCCTATTCAAATTCTGGCATACATCGAACAAGACAATATCGCAGCACAGGTTCAAGAAAATCATGCGATGAATCCGTATCCGTTTGATTGGCAACACCATCGCACGTTTGGAATTAAAATTCCTTTATTTGTTTGTCCATCGGACCCGCGTGCTCAAGACCCAAATCAGTCTCGCCTCGCTGGAAGCCGAGAGAACTATGCGAAAGGTTTCCTTTCATATCCCGGAAGTTTAGGAGTGAACCGTTATACGCAAGATGGAATGCTGTTTCATAATTCGGCGGTGCGGTATGCCGATATTATTGATGGTTCTTCCAACACGATATTGCTTGGAGAAAGGCCGGTTACTCCCGATTTTCGCTTAAGCTGGTGGTATGCCGGTGTGGGTGATGATGGTACCGGTGTGGCGGAATTTATTCTCGGCGTTCAAGAAATCAAACCCCCGTTGACTTACAACGACTGCCTACGGGGTGTGTATGAATTTCGCAATCATCGGCCGGATGACCCCTGTGCCGTTTGGAATTACTGGAGCTATCACGATGGCGGCGCTTCGTTTGCCTTCGCCGATGGAAGCGTTCGATTCTTCCGCTACCAAGCAAGGTCGGTTCTTCCTGCCTTAGCAACCCGTGCTGGTGGAGAAGTTGTGAATACTCCCGATTGATTCATTTTTGACCAACCCTACCCCTTTCAACTGAGCCGATTTGTGAGAATCCCTAGAACACAAAAGAAATCATCTTCCAATCGTAACAGATTATGTGAACATTTTCGTCGTAGTCCATCGTCCTTTCCAACCACCCTATCCGATATTTGCCCCTGAAAAAGGGGTGAGCTGTGTGCGATTGGTATTTGGCTTGCCAATCGAGTGAATGGAGAACCTAACAATTGAGTTGCAAGTTTGCCAATAGCAAGGAAGAATCTTCGCTTGGTATGTGGTAAAAAGGGCAGTTCTTTGGAAAAAAAATCCGAGAGAAATGCCGAAAACCGATGCGGTCTGGATGAAATAACTTCTTACCCCTAGACGACGTTGCGTAAGGTTATACTCTCTCTATTCGGAGCAGTGCGTTTGACAGAAAAGATTTGTTATGTCAAGTGCAGAGATACGGTTTGAACGGATGGAGGGTCTGTTTGTATGAAGCGTCCGGATTCGGCAAGTATTGATGTCGATGCTCTTAACCATCGTATCCGCGGCCTAGCGGTCGCCTCCTTTGGTATCGGGCTGTTTTCCCTCTTCACCTTTTGGTGGTTTCCCTTCGGTCTTTGTTTAGGTCTTCTTGCCACAGCCATTGGTTCAACCGCGATTGCTCTTGGTGTGCGAACAGTCGAAAAAGGATTATATTTCGCAGCTGGTGGAATTCTGTTAGCGAATGCAGCGATCGGCCATGCGTTGTTGGCTGGAAAATTGACCTTCCTGTTTTTCATCGGGAACTAAGCAAGGCCAACCCAACAGGAACTGAATCCTATGCAATTATTTCATCCGAGTTTAAATTCCATTGCCCGCTTGTTGGTTTTTGCCCTGCCGTTGTCTGGTGCGGGTACGGGCGTGGGCTTGGCGATCGTTTATCGTTCGGGCTATATCACAGGTCAAGGGGAAGTGATCGATCAACCGGTTCCTTTCTCGCACTTGCACCATGTTTCTCAGCTCGGCATCGATTGTCGGTTCTGCCACACCGGGGTGGAAACCTCTTCGTTCGCAGGTGTGCCCCCGACGAAAACTTGTATGCAGTGCCATCAACAAATGTGGGTGGGTTCCGAAATGCTCAACCCCATTCGAGAAAGCTATCGGGCGAACAAACCGATTAAGTGGGAACGTGTGAATAATGCCCCCGATTATGTGTATTTCAATCACTCGATTCACATTGGTAAGGGGGTAGGCTGCGTCAGTTGCCATGGCCAGCTCGACAAAATGCCACTGACGTTCCAATCGAAATCGTTGCTCATGGAATGGTGCTTGGATTGCCACCGCGCTCCGGAAAAACATCTGCGTCCGCTCGACAAAGTGACCAGCATGGTTTGGAAGGCTTCGGATGTGGTGAATGCTGAGACCGGCAAACCTTACACTCAAGAAGAACTAGGTGCCAAACTCAAAAAAGAACACAACGTCCGTGACTCGAAAGTGATTACCAGTTGTTCGATGTGTCACCGCTAATGGCCCCAAAAGACGCGAACCGAGGAAGTTGAATGTCTGCGAAGATAGATCCCAATTCGACCAAGACTCCCGAAGAAACGAAACTTTGGCGTGGTCTCGATGAGTTCACGAATGATCCGGCCTTTCAAGAGATGCTCCACCGAGAATTTCCTGACGATGCCACCTCGTGGACCGATCCGGTGACCCGTCGGCAAATGCTAGCCCTCTCAGGGGCTTCTTTAGCATTAGCCGGCGTGGGCTGCTCTCCAAGGCCGGCCAGTCGTGAAAAAATTGTCACCTATGTGAATCAACCGGTTGGCATGACGCCCGGTCTGCCGTTGTTCTTTGCCTCGGGATTCACCTTGGGCGGAATCACCTCGGGCGTGATCGTCAAGAGCCGTGAAGGCCGACCCGTGAAGATCGAAGGTAACCCCGATCATCCCAGCGCTGCCAATCCCACTCCCACTTGGTCGATTGCCAAAGGTCATGCCGGCACCGATGCCTACACGCAAGCCTCGTTGCTGGATATGTACGATCCGGACCGCTCGCAAAATGTCCTTTGGAAAGGAAATCCCCGCACTTGGGATGAAGCCGTTTTAGCGATCCGCAACCAATGGGATCAGTTCAAGAAGGATGGCGGAAAAGGTGTGGTTTTCCTCACGGAAACCGTCAACTCGCCGAGTTATGCCAGTCTGTTGAATGAGGTCAAAAAAGTTCTGCCGAACTCGCGATGGGTCAGCTACGAAGTGATCAATCGGGATCATGTTCGAGAAGGGACCAAACTCGCGTTTGGTGAATACCTGAACCCAGTTTATGATTTCACCAAGGCCGATCGAGTTCTCTCGTTGGAATCGAACTTCACCGAAACTCCTGCGGTGCCGCGATATGCCCTCGACTTTGCTGCCAAACGCCGGTTCCGACCCGATGCAGTTGATGGGCTGAAAAAAGGGCAAAAACCTTCGGCAGAGCAACTGCAAGCTCAATTAGCTCGATTATATGTGATCGAATCGATGCCTACCGCAACCGGTATGGTGGCCGATCACCGCTTGGCCGTGAAATCCACCTTGATTGAATCGTTCGCACGAGCCATTGCCAAAGAATTGGGGATTGCCGTTCTCGCAGGGGATGCTTCCATCAGCAAGCACGATGCTTGGATTAAAGCGTGTGCCAAAGACCTGATGGAGAACAAAGGAAAAAGCCTCGTGATTGCAGGCGATCACCTTCCCCCCGCAGTTCATGCCATCGTTCATGCCATCAATCAGAAACTTGAAGCGATTGGCAAAACGGTCAACTACACCGCTCCGCTGGAATATGGCGATCTCACGAAGACGGGGCTGACCCAATTCGTCGAACTCGTGAAGGATATGAAGGCCGGCTCGGTCAAAGCCCTGTTCATTCTCGGGGGCAACCCTGCTTGGTCTTCGCCGGTGGACCTCGATTTCAAAGGGGCCTTCGAGGCCGCCAAGAAGAACAAAGATTTCTTCTCGGTCCACATGGGGCAATATCTGGATGAAACCGGTATCCTGACCGAATGGCACATTCCCACGGCCCACTACCTCGAAACGTGGTCCGATGGTCGGGCCTATGATGGTACCGTGAGCGTTCATCAACCGTTGATTGCTCCGCTGTATGCAGGTAAAACCCCCGTGGAGTTGCTGGCCCAACTTCTGGGGAAAGAACTGACCCATCCTCGCGATGTGGTCCGCGAATACTGGCTGAAGAATTGGCCCACAAAAACACCAGAAGATACCGAATTTGCATGGGCGAAAGTGGTTCAAGATGGAGTGATCGCCGGTACGGCCTTGCCCGCCAAGAATCCGCAAGCCCCTGCTAATGTGGCCGCAATTCCGGTCACCAAAGTCACCAGCGGTTTCGAGATTAATTTCCGAGCCGACTCCACCTTGTATGATGGCCGCTTTGCCAACAATGGCTGGTTGCAAGAACTCCCGAAACCGGTCACCAAATTGACTTGGGATAACGCCGCCATTATGTCCCCCGCAACCGCAGAGAAACTGGGAGTGAAAATTCGCTTCTCGGATTTCTTGGGTGGTTCCGGTGGTGGGGAACACGGGCGAGCGATCGTCCGCATGGTGGAACTCAACTACGAAGGCCGCAAACTCAAAGTCCCTGCATGGATTCAACCCATGCACGCCGACGATTCGATCACCCTGCATTTTGGGGGCGGTCGGGAACGCGGCGGGCGAGTCGCTCAAGGCCGAGGGTTCAACACCTACGCTCTGTTTAGCTCCACAGGCTACACCGGCACGGTTGACCCGAAAGGTTTGACGGAAGAGTTCATCCTAGCTTGTACGCAATCGATGTACAGCATGGAAGGACGCCGGCCCGCTCGTCAAGCGACGGTGGCCGAGTATCTCAAGAACCCGAATTTCGCCAAGATACCTTGGGTCGCGGGCGAAGAAACTGAACTCATCTATCAGAACGTGCCGAACAAACGGAACGGTAAAGGTGGCCATAATGGGCATGACGATCACAGTCACGGTCATGGGCACGACCATGACCATGACCATGGCAAAGGAGAAGCAAAGAAAGATCACGGCCACGATCAGGATCACGAACACAAACACGAGCACGATAAACGGGTCATTCCGCTGACGTTGTATCCCAGCAATGCGGACATGTACTCGGAACCCGAAAAACTCCGTCGCTGGGGTATGGCCATCGATCTGACGGTGTGCAATGGTTGCTCGGTCTGTATGGTGGCTTGCCAAGCAGAAAACAACATCCCCGTGGTCGGCAAAGAAAATGTGATTCGCGGGCGGGCCATGCACTGGATTCGGGTGGATCGCTACTTCTCGGGGAACGATGTGAAAGATTCCTCGAACCTCGTGGCGCAGGTGCAACCGGTTCCGTGCCAACAGTGCGAAAAAGCCCCCTGCGAAGTGGTGTGCCCCGTGGCAGCAACCGTTCACTCGGCGGATGGTTTGAACGACATGGTTTACAACCGTTGCGTAGGAACCCGCTACTGCTCGAACAACTGCCCCTACAAAGTCCGACGTTTCAACTTCATCCGCTATGCCGATTGGAAAACCGAAAGCCTGAAACTCATGCGAAACCCCGAAGTCTCGGTGCGAGAACGGGGGGTCATGGAAAAATGTACCTACTGTGTGCAACGAATTCGGGCAGCCGAAATCGAAGCCGAACGTCAACGACGCCCCATCAAAGATGGCGAAGTGATCACGGCATGTCAGGCAGCTTGCCCCTCGGGGGCCATTATGTTCGGTGATATTGCCGATGCCGACAGCAAATTGAATGAATGGAAGGAACGCCCGACCAACTATGGTCTTTTAGCAGAATTGAACACGATGCCGCGGACGACGTACTTGGCTGCGGTTCGCAACCCCAACCCCGCTATGCCAAAGGTGTAAATCTCGAATGGCGACTACTGCAACAATACGACCGCACGTTGAGCCGCAGCCACCAGCGATTGGGGGCAACCATAACTTAACGACGGTCACCGAAACTATCTCTCGGCTTTCCCTTGATCCGAAGGCGCACGGTAAACCGTGGATGATTACCTTCGGACTAGGAACCCTAGGTGTGCTGTTATTCCTCTACACCGTGACCTATCTGATTTGGATGGGACCCGGTATCTGGGGATTGAACATCCCGACTGCGTGGGGATTCGCGATCATCAACTTCGTTTGGTGGATCGGTATCGGTCACGCAGGAACCTTGATCTCGGCGATTCTGCTTCTGGTTCACCAACGCTGGCGTACCAGTATTAACCGATTCGCCGAAGCCATGACCATTTTTGCGGTGATGTGCGCAGGGATTTTCCCCCTGCTGCACACAGGCCGACCTTGGTTGGCTTATTGGCTATATCCGTTCCCCAATAACTTTGCCATGTGGCCCCAGTTTCGTAGCCCCTTGGCTTGGGACGTGTTCGCGGTTTCCACCTACTTCACCGTCTCGCTGGTGTTCTGGTATGTGGGACTCATCCCCGACTTTGCCACACTTCGCGATGTCGCTAAGAACAAACTCCAAAAACGAATTTACGGCGCCCTTTCCTTGGGCTGGACCGGTAGTGCTTTCAACTGGCGCCGCTACGAAAAAGTGTACCTGATCCTCGCAGGGATTTCGACCCCGCTGGTGTTCTCGGTTCACTCGATCGTTTCTTTCGACTTCGCCGTTTCAATCGTTCCGCTATGGCATGCAACTATTTTCCCACCGTTCTTCGTGATCGGGGCCATTTACTCCGGCTTCGCGATGGTACTGGTGTTAGGGATCCCCATGCGAAAATGGTACAAGCTGGAAGACTTTATCACCGATTGGCACCTCGATTGTTCTGCCAAGGTGATGCTCGCTTCGGGGATGATGGTCTCGTTCGGTTATCTCTGTGAAGTCTGGTTCGCATGGTACTCCCATAGTGCCGTGGAGTGGGAATCGACTGTCCTGCGGGTTTGGAGCGGCCCCTATGCGTGGTCGTACTGGGCCTTGATTGCCTGTAACTTTGTGATTCCTCAGGTGCTGTGGATCAAGAAGATGCGCTACAATATGACCGTTCTGTTCCTGATTTCGATCGTAGTGCTGATCGGGATGTGGTTCGAGCGCTATGTGATCGTGATCACCCTGACTCGGGAATACTTACCGAGTATGTGGGCCCGATATGCTCCTACCCATCACGACTGGTTCATTTACATCGGAACATTCGGTATCTTCTTTAGTCTGTTCGCTCTATTCGTTCGCTTTGTCCCTGTGATTAGCATCACCGAGATGAGAGAACTGTTACCCAAACATGCTGGTGGACAAGATGGTCACGCCATTGCGGAGGGCCCTCCGTGAGTAGTACAAATAACGAAACCAAAGTGTACGGAATGCTGGCGGAATACGATAATGCCGATGCCCTGATTGCAGGGATCAAAAAGGCAAAAGAAGCCGGCTATACTAAACTCGACGGCTATAGCCCCTATGCTGTCTCGGGCATTGCCGACGCCTTGGGCTTTATCAAGTCTGAAATGGCAACGGTCATGCTCTGTGGTGGGATCTGTGGAGCCATTTGCGGCTTCCTGATGCAGTACTACACCAACGCCGTAGATTACCCCTTCAACATTGGTGGGAAACCCTACAACAGCTGGCCGATGTTTATTCCGGTCACTTACGAACCGGGTATCCTCACCACCTGTTTGGCAGGGGTATTTGGTCTGCTTGCGTTGTGTGGCTTACCGAAACTCTACAACCCGCTGTTCAATGTTCCTGCGTTTGAACGCTCGACCATCGACCGGTTCTTCCTTTTCGTTCAAGCAAACGACGAAAAGTTCGACCTGCAAGCGACCCGTGAGTTTCTCCTGACGCTCAACCCCCTTTCGGTTGCGGAGGTGCCTGAATGAAACGGTTCACAACACAACCGCGGACACTCTTAACGACCTGCCTCGTCGGAGTGACCCTGCTGTTGGTCGGGTGTCAACAACGTATGGCTCACCAACCACGCTACAACCCCTTGGGAGAGACCGACTTTTTTGATGATGAAAATTCGTCGCGTCCCCTTGAACCGGGGGTCTACGCTCGTGGCTGGCTTCTTCCAGGCGATCCCATTAGCACAGGGCTGACCGCTGCCGGTCGCAAGGGGGGCCAAAAGATGAAAATCAAGACGAATGCTCCCGAAGAGCCGGAAAAGGAAGAAGAAGTTGTGGTGCCGATTGGTTCCCCTTCGGACCCCGCTTTATTCGTGAATGAAATGCCCTTCAAGATGAGCAAGAAAGACATCGAACGGGGCCAAGTGCAATACCAAGTGTTCTGTGTCCCCTGTCATGGACCTTTAGGCAACGGGAAAGGGAAGATTGTGGAACGAGGATTCTTGCCCCCCCCCTCTTACCACACCGACCCCAGCGATGCTCTGCCTTCGACCGGATTACCCGCAGGCTACTCGCGTGGATTTGCCCGTTACGGCCAACGGATTGCTTTGAAGGATGTTCCTCATGGTTACATCTTTGAAGTGATCACCCGAGGGTATGGTGGTATGCCGGACTTTAGCTCGCAGATCACCCCCACCGATCGTTGGCGCATCGTGGCCTATGTGCGGGCGCTTCAAGCACAACGCGAACCGATCGACGAATCTAGCCTCACTGAAGCCGAGAAAAAGGCTTTTGAAGAGCAGAAAAAAGCAGAAGAAAATAAACATAACGAACATAAGAAAGACGACCACAAGAAGGGAGAGAAATAAATGGCCGACCATGTCTCGACAGAAGGACACGGAGCCACTGACCTGAAAGTGGATCTGTCCTCTTATCGTACCAAAGCACTCCTAGTGGGTATTGGTGGTTTAGCATTATTCGGGATTGCCGCTGGCGCGATGGTGGCTACTAATGCGATCCCCACCAAGCAAATTTTTGCCTCCTACTCGGTCGGGTTCATGTACTGGGTGGCGGTGACCTTGGGTGCGTTGTTCTTTCTCTCGCTGCAATATCTCAGCGGTGGGAAATGGGGTATTCTGATGCGGCGTCCTTTCGAGGCTGCCACCCGATGTTTCCCGCTTCTCATCCTGTTCTTTATTCCGGTTGCAGGTTCGTTCTTTGCTGGGAAGAATTCGCCCTATCCTTGGGCCGAGTTCTATGACCATATTCAGCATGAAACGAACGAAGAACTCAAGAAAGAAGAACTCGAAAGTGATTACGGCCGCCGCGTGGTCGAATACTCGAATCCGACCTTCTCCTTGGTTCGAGCCATCGGCATCTTTGTGATTCTGGGCGGGATTATCTTCGTGCTCAATAGCACGGCCCGCAAAGCCGAAGAAAACCCCGATGAAAATGCCGCTGCCGATGCACGGGCACGGCAAAAAGTGTGGGGTTCTTGGGGGATTATCCTCTATGCCCTGTGCGGGATGGTGTTAATTACCGACTGGGTCATGAGCTATGAGAAGTTCTTTGCTTCGAGCATGTTCCCCCTGATCTTCCATGCTAACGCCATGCTGAGTTCCTTTGCCTTGGCCTTGTTGGTGTTGATCGGTCTGCGAAATACCGCCTTGAAAGGGATTTATCACCCCAGCGAGCAAATTCACCTCGGTAGCTTTATGCTGGCGATGGCGTTGTTCTGGGTTTACACGACCTACTCGCAGTTCATGTTGGTGTGGGCCGGTAACCTTCCCGAAGAACTCGGCTATCCGCTGAAACGGGCCTCGGAAGGCTGGAAGCCGATTTGGTACGTTCTGTTGGGACTGCGATTCTTCTTGGCCTTCGGTCTGTTGCTTTTCCGCGAGGTGAAATCGAATGCCAAAGCCATGCGGATCATTTCGATTGGTCTAATGTGCATGGTGGGTGTCGATATTTTCAACTGGATCGAGCCGACCTTCGACCGCTCCCAGATGGGTTATGCTCCCTATTGGTTGTTAGACATTGGGGCCATTGTCGGTTTAGGTGGTATCTGGGTCTGGTATTTCTTGGGTCAACTCTCGAAATATCCGGTCCTCCCTGTTCGTGAAATCTACTTACTCAAGGGGCATCACGATGAGCAACACTAAAGATCACGGCCATGATGAACCCTTTGTTCTCAGTGGCCCCACCCATAAACAAGGGTATGAACCGGATGTGTTTCCTGTTCAACCGATCGTCAACGTTCCCCTTTTGGTGTTGATGACCTTGGTGATTGCCTTTGTCACCATTTACTTTGTGTGGGAAGCACTGTATGACCCCACAATGCCGGACCCTTCCGTTGCTAAGGCTCACCCCGAAGCGGCTGCCCGTAATGCAGAACCCGACTCGGCTCGCTTTGTGCGGATCACCACTTGGGACTTGAAAGACGGGATCACCCCCGAGGTGAAAGCCCCCCGTCTGGAGTACATTCGTGTGTTGAGTGATGATGCTCGCTACACCACAGGCGTGGAAGCGAAAGACGATCCCCGTAACTCGCCCGAGTACTACCCAGACGATTTGGAAGCACAAAACCAAAAAGAATTAGCATTCCACTACGCGGATGCCAATAAAAAGAAAGTTCGACTCTCTTACTCCGCAGCCATGAATCGCACGCTGGAAGCGTTGAACAAAGCAACTACTGCAAAAGCCCTTGAACCAGAAGGTGAAACGTGGCTGCCGGCGGAACGCCCCAAAGAATCGAATGGTGGCACCGTAGGTAAAGCGGGTACACTCCGATGACGCGGCAATTGTTCCTTGGATTGATGTTCATTAGCACCTTGGCCCCCTTAGCTTATGCTCAAGGGCGTAAAGGTCCTGCGGATGGTCCGAGTGGTCCCGACCCCTCAGCGGGTCCGGGTAACCCCGAAATTCGGCAGAAACTTCGCGAACAAGTCCCCATGGAGACGATGTTCCGAGATGAACAAGGGAACAATGTGACGCTCGCTAGTGTGGCTTTGCCGAATCGGCCGATCATCCTTGTGCCGGCTTATTTAGGTTGCCAACACTTGTGTAATTCGGTGATTGATGGGGTTTGTGAAGCCGCCAAGCTGCTCGCCAAAGATCATGGATATATTGCAGGGGTCGATTACACGATCATTGTGTTCTCATTCGATCCCAAAGAAAAACCTGCCCAAGCCCTTGCGTATCAACGTCGCTGGGTCACCGAATACGGTCGAAAGGAAGGAGAACAAGGCTGGCGCTTCCTGACCGGCACGCAAGAGAGTATCGACCTTGTGTGCGATGCCGTAGGTTATGAACGCTTTTACGATACCTCGATCAAAGAATACAAACACAGTGCCGGTATCATCCTTCTCACTCCCAGTGGTGTGGTCTCCCGCTACTTCATGGGGCATACCTTCCTTGATGATGATGAGAATGCAACCGCTGAGAAGAAAACGGTCAAGAACCTGAAGTTAGCGCTGATCGAAGCGGGGGAAGGAAAAATTGGTTCGCTTGCCGATCGATTTGTTTTGAGTTGCTATCGGTACGACATGTACAAAGGGAAATATGCGTTTGAAGTGCTGACCGCAGTGAAAATCGGCGGGGCATTAACGCTGGCCCTGATTGTGATTGTCTATGCGATTGTGCTACTTCGCAGTCGATTCCGCAAGGGACACAATCAAGGAAATATGGTTACAACGTGATAGCAACGCAACGGATGAGTCGATTGGATAAAGACGGAGTGATCTACTGATTTTTAATCTGTTGATCTGTTGGATGATGGGTGGGTAAAGCTCGGTTGGTTTTGTATCATGATGTTAGCTCACTGATGGGAAAGTTCTGATGTTACTACAAACGACGATCCTGCCACCGGCAGCCTCTGAAATGGCCTATCGTTGGGATCTGCTCTTCTGGAGTATGACGGCGATATTGGTAACCTCGGGGTTGGCCGTTTATGCAGCGATGTTTTATTTTTGTGTGCGCTACCGAGTTCAAGAAGGGGTCAATGATCATACCACTGCCCCCCCCCCTCGGATTCTGGGTTCCCACAAGCTCGAATTGGTCTGGACCATTATTCCGCTGCTGGTGTTCCTGAGTTTCTTCGTGGGTGGTGCATTAATCTATGATGAAGTGATGCACCCCCCTGCGGATGCTCCCGAAATTTTTGTCACGGGCAAACGTTGGATGTGGCGGGCTCAGTATCCAGGGGGACAACGGGTCATTATTGGTCAAAACTCGCTTGACTACTCCGATACCTTGGCCAATCAAGGATATTTCGAGGGGGCCCTTGTTTTGCCCGTCAATCAAAAAGTTCGTCTCACCCTCATCAGCGAAGATGTGATTCATGACTTTGCCATCCCCGCCTTCCGCTCCAAGATCGATGTGATTCCCGGTCGCTATGTCACCACATGGTATGAGCCTACACAAGTGGGTGAGTATCACTTGTTCTGCGATCAATACTGTGGAACTAATCACTCGTTGATGGTGGGCAAAGTGAGAGTCCTCGAGCGTGCAGAATACGAGAAGTGGGAGAATCTGGAAGTGGAAGGTTCCGCCGGTCTTGAAGGTCGGAAGTTGTTCCAGAAATTGCAGTGTACCGGCTGCCATAATGTCGAAAGTTCTAAAGCCCCCATTCTCGAAGGAATGTATCTGCAACGTCGAGAATTGAACAATGGTAAGACGGTCATTGCCGATGAAGCCTACATTCGCAACTCGATCCGCAACCCGCGATTACAAGTGCGAGCGGGCTGGCAAGCCATTATGCCTGCCTACGGACATGACCAAGTGAGTGAAGAAGAATTAGTCAAAGTGGTTGCTTATATAAAGGGACTCAGTCGTGGTAAGTCCCTGATCCGTACTGACGCGACGCCCGCCCCGATTGGTGCTAAGACGGAAGTACCTACCGCCCCGGAGCCAAAGTGATATGAGTGTTGCAAGCGTTAATGAACTTCGTGCTGTGCCGGACGAATCTCCGAAAGAAGTCCGTCACAAGAGTTATCTGGAAGAAGGCTATTCGATTTGGTCTTGGCTGTTCACCGTGGACCATAAACGTATTGGCGTTCTTTATTTGGTCACCGTTTTCGGGTTCTTTCTCGTGGGTGGGATTGCTGCCGGTCTGATCCGACTGAATCTGCTGTCCCCTTCCGGTGCGATCCTCGATAACGATACTTACAACAAGGTCTTCACTGCCCACGGGGTGGTGATGTTGTTCTTCTTCCTGATTCCCTCGATTCCAGGGATTTTAGGAAACTTCTTTGTCCCCATTATGGTGGGTGCCAAAGATATGGCCTTCCCCAAGCTCAACATTGCTTCGTGGTATGTGTGGATGATTGGGGCTGCCTTCGCCGTTTGGGGCTTGCTCATTGGTGGGATCGATACCGGATGGACATTGTATCCGCCTTATAGTACCCGAAGCTCCTCCGCCAGTGTGCTTCCAGGGGCCTTGGGGGTGTTTATTTCCGGCTTCTCGTCGATCATGACGGGGTTGAACATTATTGTCACCATTCACAAGATGCGTGCGCCCGGAATGACCTTTGGTCGGCTCCCGTTGTTCATTTGGGCTATGTATGCAACGAGCTTGATCCAGCTGTTGGGAACCCCTGTGGTTGCCATGGCAGTTCTGCTCATGATCATCGAGCGTGCCACAGGACTTGGAATTTTCGATCCCACGATGGGCGGGGATCCCGTTCTGTTCCAACACTTATTCTGGTTCTATTCGCATCCTGCCGTGTACATCATGATTTTGCCCGGTATGGGTGTGATTAACGAAGTCATCACCTGCTTTAGCCGAAAAAATATCTTCGGTTACAAAGCCGTGGCTTGGTCCTCGGTTGGTATCGCTGTGGTCGGTTTCTTGGTGTGGGCACACCATATGTTCGTGGCGGGCATCAGCTACTATGCTGCCTTGCTGTTTAGCTTCTTGAGCATGTTGGTTGCGGTGCCTTCTGCCATTAAGATGTTCAACTGGACCGCAACGCTTTATCGAGGAAAAATCACCTTCGAGGCCCCAATGATTTTTGCCTTGGGCTTCATGGTGCTGTTCACGGTGGGGGGACTCACCGGCTTGTATCTCGCGACCTTGGGTACCGACATTCACCTGCACGATACCTACTTCGTGGTGGCTCACTTCCACTTCGTGATGGTCGGGGGAATGGTCGTGGGTCTGTTGGCAGGGATTCACTTCTACTGGCCGAAGATGTTTGGCGTGATGTACTCGGATTTCTGGAGCCGATTTGCCGCAGTGCTGATTATCGTGGGCTACGCCCTGACCTTTGCTCCCCAGTTTTATTTGGGTCTGCACGGGATGCCTCGACGATACCCCAACTATCCTCCGGAAATGCGAGTCTTTAACGTGGCTTCCACCGCAGGTTACTTTGTCCAAGGTGTGGGGTTCATCATGGTGGCGACCTACCTGATTCTGTCGTTGATTAATGGCAAACGAGCCGGCCGCAATCCTTGGAAAGCAACCGGTATCGAGTGGGCCACCGAATCGCCCCCAGTGCTGCACAACTTCGAGAAGACCCCTGTCGTGGTTTGTGGCCCTTATGAATATCCTCTGAACGTCATGCAAACGGGAGAAAAAGCCGATGTCCGCTAGTCACGGTGGAGTCCTGAAACATCACTTTGAAGACATTGAACAACAACGCAGTTCCGAGCGGATCGGCATGTGGATGTTCCTCGCAAGTGAGGTGCTGTTTTTTGGTTGTGTATTCTTCGCCTATACCTACTATCGCTACTTGTTCCCCCACGAGTTCGCGATTGCCAGTAGCAAACTGAACGTGGCCATCGCGTTCATCAATACCTTGGTTTTGTTGACGAGTAGCCTCACGATCACTCTGGCGATTCGAGCTTGCCAACTGGGGCAGCGCAAAGCACTGATTGCTACGTTGGGCGCAACCGTTCTCCTCGGGTTTGTGTTCACGGGCTTCAAGGCCTACGAATACGCGGAAGATTGGCACGAACAATTGGTCCCCGGAACCCGTTTCAACGAAGAGCAGTTCCGCGATGTCAAGTCGCCGATCGATCCGACCAAGGAAATCCATGTGGATCGAATTAAACTGTTCTTCTCGTTCTACTATGCCATGACCGGTATTCACATGCTTCACCTGTTGATAGGTGTGGGTGTGGTGTTCTACTTGTTCGCTCGAGCCGTGTATGGCAATTTGACCCCCGAGCGATATGTTGCGGTGGAAACGACGAGCCTTTATTGGCACTTGGTTGATGTGATTTGGTTGTTCGTGATGCCCCTACTCTACATGGCAGGCCCCCATACGAGTCTCCATTTTTAATGGAAGCGAAGGGCGATAAGATCGGGTTGGGTAGGATTTAGTAACTGTTAATTAGAAGAGAATTCGAGGACCACATGGTTGACCATAGTACTCACGGTAACTCTCACGGGCATGTTGAAGATAATCCTGCTGCCCACGTCGATAATGTTGGGCAATTGTTTATCATTTACATTCTGATTGCCATTGGTACGGTGATCAGTCTGTTCATCAATATGTCTCCAAGTTGGAAGCAATCGAGTGTTGTGATCCATCTTGCAATTTCGGTTATTCAGGCAGGGTTGGTCGGCTATTTTTGGATGCACCTTCGTCGGGCGGATCCTCTCACTTGGCTGACTGTAGGAGGGGCGATTTTCTTCTCGGCACTCCAATTTATTCTGACTCTCGGGGATATCCTCACGAGACACACAGGCGCTTATTAAGATGATTCGCTTATCTCGAAACGTGTTAGGGTCGGCCTTGCCGGCCTTTTTTTGTTTCACACTGCTGGGCTGTTCTGGTTGTGGTCAAGGCTCGGAATATCAACAGGATTTGCTCTACCCCCTTCGGACCGATCCGATTGTCATTGCACTGCCTCCGAATCCACCGGAAAAACTCGAACCAACCGGCGAGCTAGATGAGGGGATTCTCCGACTAGAGGCTCGGGGCGGCAAACTGCTCAAACCCGAGAGTATTCCCGAAGCCACACGCACGGCCCTTTCACAAACCCTGACCAAATTATTCGGAAAGCCCTCGGCCCCTCAGGTTCCAGAATCGGAAATTGCTCAGGAGCTTGAACTGGATCAAGAATCGCTCAAGGTCGGCGCCCAATTATTCCGCTCGAAGTGCCAGCATTGTCATGGCATGACGGGGGATGGTCGAGGAACGTCGGGGCCATGGACGTATCCCCACCCGCGAGATTATCGCCAAGGGGTTTTCAAATTCATCTCGACACAAGGAACGACGGCAGGCCGTCCCTCTCGGGCCGATTTGTTACGCACTCTCGAAAACGGGCTGAGTGGAACCGCAATGCCCTCTTTTGCGATGCTCCCTGAAGAACAAAGGGCACATTTGGCAAGATATGTGACGTTTCTAAGCCTGCGGGGAAAAGTCGAGCTGGAACTGATGAAGTTGATAATCAACGAAGAGCTGAATCCCGAATCCTTAACGAGTGAAGCCCACGAGATTCTGCAACGTGAATTGTTACATTGGCAAGCAGCAGAGAAAGGGATCATTAAATCAAACGTCGTGGAGCATCCCGTCGGATCAAAAGAATTCGATGAATCGATTCGTCGAGGCGAGAGGCTGTTTACTGATCCCAAAGGCCCCGCAGGTTGTATAGCCTGCCACATCAACTA
>JAOAAA010000090.1 GCA_026419115.1 Gemmataceae bacterium | reverse complement strand
GATAACATCAAGGGCCCGTGCCCCCGCCAGTAACGCAGATGTGCCAATCGTATAGGCTTGCATGGGTAATTAGCCTTCGGTGACCAACAAGGTTCCGCGAGCAGCCTCTTGCCGCGAGCCGGGACCATAACGGAATACGGGGGTTCCACCCTCCGTCACTTCGGAGAACGCCTTTTGAATCGCTTTTTGACAATGAGTCACCAGATGGGCACAACGGTGCGTCCACTGTTCGACTTCGAGAGCGAGCGGGGAAAGTCGATCCCGATATTCCGAGACCTTGTGAGAGAAAGGTTCGGGTAACCGAGAAATCACCTCACTGAGTTTCAGCGACTCAACAGGAATATCGAAGCAGGCCGCAATTTCCGAACTGATTTTTTTGCGATCTTCCCGAATGGCTAGGACCTTTTGCGCCTGAACCTGAGAAAAATGGAGCTGTTCTTCCAGTTGATTCAACGAGCCATGAACCAAAGTATCATGCAGTTGTTCTAAAGTGCTTCGGGATTGGCACAGCGATTCGTACTCATGTTCGAGTTGTTGGATTAACTGTTCCGCGAGAGTTTGCAGCTTTGGTTGCATTGTTATCGGTTGGTTGAGGGGGTTGCATTTGTTGACTGAGATAACTCCCCAAGCCAAATTGACCCGTTTGAGCAAGGTATTGTCCCAAGAACATATCGAACAAACTTCCTTGCACGTCCGCAGTATCACCGGCAAATAAGCCGTCTTCCCCCGAGGTTTGTCGCATTTCTTTGAGTAACGTACTCAAAAAAATCGATTCAAAGTCGGTCGCGACTTCTTGGATGGCTTTGGATTTATCCCCCTCTAGTCTAGTTCCTAAACTGTCCACCAAACTGGGGGAAGCCAACGGGATTGAATGAATCGATTGTACTCCAACCATGAAATTCACCTCCATGTGAAAATTCGCCTACCAATCGGAATGATTCCCACTCCGATCAAACCGTTAGATAAACACTAATTCGGCATTCAAGGCCCCTGCCTCTTTCAATGCTTGGAAAATGGCAATCAAATCACGGGGGGTGACTCCCAGACTATTCAAGGCCCGTGCCACATCTCCCACTGTGGCTGCCTTGGGGATGGGATTCAAACGGGTTCGTTCTTCGGTGGCCCCCACGGCCGTTCGAGGAACAATCGCCGTTGCCCCCCCCGCGAAGGCGCCCGGCTGCGAAACGAGTGGGAACTCAGCCCGAGCGATAAACAGATTGCCATGAGCCACCGCTGCCGGAGTAATGACCACGTTTTCCCCCGAGACGATCGTTCCGGTTCGTTCATTGATCACGACCTTCGCAGGTGTATCGGGATTCACCTCCAAAAGACTCAACTCACCCAAAAAGGCAGCCGGCGCTTCTAACTTGTCACGCGGGATGGAAACGACCACGGCTCCGGCATCTTGAGCCAAGGCACAATCGGGAAAGCGATCGTTAATCACCTTGGCAACTCGCTTGGCCGTGGTGAAGTCGGCCTCTTTCAGAAGGAAACGAATTTTCCCACGATTCAGTACCTCACCGAGCGCTTCTTTCTCGACGATCGCACCGTTGGCAATCCGTCCGACGTTCAATTGGTTTTTCTGAAGTCCCGCCGATTGGCCCGCCACGGCAAACCCCCCGACCGAGAGAGGCCCCTGCGCCACGGCGTAAACTTCTTTGTCGGCCCCTTTCAACGGGGTCATGATGAGCACCCCACCGGCTAAACTTCGGGCATCATCCAAGGCCGAAACCGTCACATCGATTTTTTGGCCCTTACGATGGTAAGGCCCCAAGGTCGCCGTGACCATCACCGCAGAGATACTCGTGGAACGAATCACGTTATCGGAAGGCTGCTGAATGAAAATGGTTGTCGAAACATTCATCCGTTGCAGCATATCGACAGCCACTTGTTGAGTGAAGGGAGATCGGCTTCCGGTACCATCCAAGCCGACGACCAGTCCAAAACCGGTCAATTGGTTCGGTCGGGCACCATCGACATCAGCAATATCTTTGATACGGGTCTGTGCGAATACCGAGCCGCTCAGCATCAAGCAAGCCAATCCGGTTAATATCTTGTTCATGGGAATTCTCTGGTTGGAGTATTACAGGTTTCCGATACCGATTCTGTGTTGTAACTTCGGGCCACATGTTATGTTGTTCGTCGGAATGTTACGGCCAAATGTTGTTCAGAAAACGACCAAACCAACTTTGTTGAGTGAATTCGGAAGAAGCCCCTCGTCCCGTATAACTGATACGGAAGTTCGAGATATTCCCCGAAAGAATGGTGTTCGCCGTAGTAATGTCGGCGGGGCGAACCACACCGGTGATTCTCAGAACACGCTCTTCGCCGCCGACCACACGGGTCCGATACCCCTCGACCACTAAGTTTCCGTTGGGAAGGACATCGACCACCGTCACGGCCATGCGATCCACAAACGAACGGGTATTCGAGATTTGGGCCGAGCCGGTAAACTGGCGGCGATTGTTGCTGTTGGCCGAAACGTCGAGGGTCGCGTTATTCTCTTTACCGAAATTACTGTTGCCCTTGTACGCCAAGGCCCCCGTGTTTTTGCTGTTCCTATCCAAGGCACGGGTTTCCCGTTCCACAGCATTGGTCGATTCACTAATCACAATGGTGAGAAGATCGCCAACGTTTCGGGCACGGTTATCCTCGAATAAAAAGGCTTGTCGCGGATCACGGCGATCCCAAATCGAGTCTCCGTATCCCATTGAGACGATCGAACCTGTTAATAGGCAGGCCATGAACCATTTTTTCCATTTCATAATACACTCCGGGGGTATGTTCCAAAATCAGGCCATTTGTTCGCGTGTCATTTTCTTCCATGAACAAGGGCCATTTCTTTGCGTGGGGGCTATTCCACCACTACGACTCCAAAATCCGAGACACGCCCAGTGAGAATTTTTTTGGAATCGACGTTTCGGACTTTGATTCTGTCGCCGAGTTTGCCATCGGCCAAGGCCTCACCATTCGCAATCACATCGATCGTGCCAAGGTGGACAATCATTTTGACCGGCTTATTCGCCTTGACCAAGACCTGTGTATTGGAAGGGGTTGTTGCTTCGCTGACATCCTCTAAATCAGTCACTTGAATGATGACACCGGCTGGTAAAGGCTTTTTGAGTTTTCGACCGACGACGCTCTCAGGGGAAGCAGGCTTCTGGTTGCCGTCGATCCCTTTGCTTTCCACCGAGACCATTTCTGCTTGAAGAACATCTCCCTTGTTTAAGGGACGTTTGAGAATCGCCACGCTTTGAAGCAGCTTGACCTCGCAATAAATCGGGAGGCTCAATTTTCTTTCTCCCTTGACGAAAATCGTGACGTTGATTTGAACTCGTCCCAAGCCGACCGATGAGGTTTGCGGTTCGGCCTTGAAGCTCACCTCATCAGTGGGAGCAATCAACGGCAGATTCACCGAAATCGGTTGCACAAGGGAAATCACTACTTCTTCGGGTTTCCAAGATAAACGACGATAGATCGCTTGCTTGGCAACTTCAAAAACCTCTTCTCTTTCGACGGTTTTGCGCTCGGTCACCACAATACATTCCGATTCCCCTTTGAACTCAATCCACTTGGTCGGAATCTCTGCCAGTTTAAGTCGAAATTCTAACTGTTTGAGTTTGACCGTAACGGGTTGTCCCGGTTCAATATCCGCAAGGTCCAATTGGGCAATTTTCTCACGGGCGGCGGTACTGCCACCAACGATCTGGGCAACATCACCAATCGAAATCACCCGATGGGCTGTGGTTGCCTTGGATTTCAACACAATCATCGTGGGCCAATCACTCTCCCCCGAGGGGGGGGCGGCATTCGTAAATTCAAAGCTAATTCCCACCAAAGTGAGGACAATGGCCAATAACCCTGCTAGGGTGAATTTTTCATTCTCGGTCATGGGGACTACCTCATAATGGCGGTGGTGTTTTCAAGCATGTTGTCCGCAGTCCGAATCGCGCGGGTATTAAATTCGTAAGCCCGCTGGGCTAAAATGAGACCAACCAGTTCCGTGACGACATCGACGTTCGAGCGTTCCAAAAAGTTTTGACGGACTAACCCCGTTCCGTTCAAGCCCGGTGTGGCAATGATCGGTGGACCCGAAGAGGCAGTTTCTGAAAACAAATTGCGTCCCTCGGCACTCAGACCGGCGGGGTTGGGGAATCGCACAAGGGTGAGCTGTCCGAGAATCGTACTGGCACCGTTGGCACCGGCTGTAATCACGGAGATCGTTCCGTCCGCCCCGATCGAGGTACTGATGGCATCGGGCGGGATAGTGATTTGGGGAGTAATCAAAAACCCATCGGCTGTGACCAAGTTCCCCACGGCGTTCAATCGCAAGGAACCATCGCGAGTGAAACGAATTTCCCCGTTGGGCAACGTCACTTGAAAGAACCCTTGACCATCAACGGCCACATCGAATTGATTACCCGTGTTGACCGTACTTCCTTGGGAAAAAACTTTGGTGATTCCTGCGACACGAACACCCGAACCCACCTGTAAACCCGTGGGAACTTGCAGACCTTGAGCGGCTTCGGCGCCGGGTTGTTTTTCGGTCACATAAATTAAATCTTGAAAATCGGCTTGCCCCCTTTTGAAACCGGTTGTATTAACGTTTGCTAGGTTGTTCGATGTGTTATCAACCACTAATTGTTGGGCATTTAATCCCGTCGCGGCTGTGTATAATGCTCGTATCATAACTGCCAGTCTCCACTTGGCAAAAATAACGTTATTTTTGCCGGTTTTATGGTGATATTCCGTTCTTGCCTAAGTGTGATATTTTCCTACCGTGTGATATTTTTTTCTCAGGGGCGTTTATTTAACCATTTTTCCCGCAGTGTGATAATTTTCACAGCATGATATTTTCCTACTGAGGTCGGGTATTTAACCGTCCTTTCCACAGTGTGATATTTTCTCTCAGTGTGATATTTCCCTACTGAGGTCGGGTATTTAACTGTACGGCTTCGGCGATGGTTCGTAACGCTCGCTGAGAGGCTTCAAAATATCGCGATTCACTAATCAACTCGATCATGGCATTGGCAGGTTTTACATTGGAACCTTCGCGATACCCCTGTTGAACACCTTGTTCCACTTGTTGAAGCTCGACCCCGTTGGTGGCTCGAAATAAGGTGGGGCCGACCTGCTCAAGCCGATCGGGACGGCCAAAGCGAACCAGACGAATCCGCCCGACCGCAGCTCCATCGACCGTAATCGTGCCATCCGTGCCGATGGTATAGGTGTTGCCCAAGGGGACCGTGACAGGGAGTCCGTCGTCCCCTTGCAGGCTATAACCCGAGGGATTCACGAGACGACCTTGCGCCGTGAGGCGGAATGACCCCGCACGGGTATGAACAACCCGTCCTTCAGGGGTCAGCAAGCTAAAATACGCATCGTTTTCTAAAGCTAAATCGAATGGGTTCCCTGTATGCTCAATTGGTCCGGTTTGGAAATCGTAATAAACCTTGCTCAATCGGGTACCGTTCAGATCCCCTGTTGGTGGGGTGTCATGTCCAATCGCTCGATCAAACGTCTCAAGGACGACCCCTTTGGCTCGGTAACCTGTTTGGTTCAAATGGGCTAGGTTCGCCGTGGTTTGTTCATGCTTTTGTTGGGCCGCGTTCATGGCCGTTGCCGCTGCGTAAAGACCTCGGAACATAGGGGTAATCCTCTTGAACCGGTTGTAGCGGTATTATCGACCTTAGCTGGCCCGCAAATTGATTGTAACTTGGAAAATCGATAGATCAGGTGGATATGGAAGAATCGGCCTTTTTGTAATTCAGTAACTATAGATAATCTTTAACGATTTGGGGAATTTTGAACTGGGGTAAATGATTCCGCATCCCGTCTGCTTGCTTGAATCACATCATCCCCCGACTTGAATCGCATTACCCCCCTACTTGAATCGATTTTCCTAGATGTGGAATTTTTGAGAAGAATTTCCATAAATTTCATTTCCGCCGAAGTAATCTCTTGATTCTTAGCTCGTTAATGTTTACTCTGGAGGTGGATATTTATGTTAAACCAAGCCCGAATCGGGTGAAACACAATGGTACACGACAAGAAAAAAAACGCGCCCGAACAATCTTTCTCCGTCAGTTGGCACGGGGAAAATGTCGTCTTAGTGGCGGGGGAAACGATTAACTCCCTGACGGCACTGGATATTGAAACGGCTGCGAAACTCGTTTTGGCCCCCCTTCGGAATGCAACCTTCACGAACATGATTGTGGACCTTGAGCAAGTCAACTTCTTCTCTTCAGAATTCATTACTTTTCTGATGCGTTGCTACGAGTTGACCAAGGCCAACAATGGGGAACTTATTCTCACGGGGGTAAGTGAACGAATCGGCGAACTGCTGACAGAAACCAATCTGGATACCTTGTGGGCGATTTACAAAACACGGCAAGAAGCCCTCAGCGTGTTATCGTAACACATCACAATTCCCTTTGGATTTGTTTTTCACAATACTTGCAGAAGGTGGCCTGATCGTTGGGGGCAATCTACTTTTTTTTCGCGTTCATCTTATCATCATTGGCATGACAACCACTTTAGCTGAATTGAGTTGCCCGTATTGTCGGGCCCGAGCTTTTGCGCCTTGGTATAGCGGTATCGAGGATCGACTGAAACATGCTGCGGGGCAATATGCATTTGCCCGATGTGGCCAGTGTGGATCGGCCTTGCAGGTTCCGATTCCCAAGCCCGAACAACTGGCGTCGTTCTATCCGAAGAATTATGGTTATGTGCCCCCCCCCCCTGTTGCCTCGGGCATCAAGGGATTGTTGGCCTCGCTTCCGCATCGGCTCTTTTATGACCCCATTTATCAATCCCAAATGCGACAGGTCCTCCGAGGCATCGGCTGGCGTCCCGATCAACAGGGATTACATCTTCTGGATGTGGGGTGTGGCCGAGGGTTGAGATTGCTGGGTTTTCGCGAACGAGGTTTTCGGATCACGGCCACGGACTTTGCAGAGGAATATCTCACGACGGTTCGCGAGATGGGGTTTAACGCCTTTGCTTCGGACTTCGAGCATCTTGCTGAACATGTTTCGCCAGAATCGGTCGATGTGATTACTGCCTTCCATGTTTTCGAGCATGTTCCCGATTTAGAATTAGCAGCGAAAACGTCGTGGCAAATTCTTAGGCCCGGAGGTTGGTTGGTGGTGATCGTTCCTTTGGCCGATAGCATTCAGGCGAAATATTTGAAGGAGCGTTGGATTGGTTTCACCGAGGCTCCCCGACATTTAACCGTACCCAGCCAAGCGGGGATGCGGCAACTTCTCATTCGCACGGGTTTTCGTATCGAGCGGGAACTTCCCGATGCACTCATGAGCAATGCAGGGATGTGGGCCTTATCGTTATTTCCTTGGTTGGCATTTACCCATCGGAAACCCTCGAAACTGCGGCAAATAATCACTTCTGGCCTAGGATTTCTGACGACTTTGGCTGCGACCCCATTGACGATTGTCGAACATCTGTTTTCAAAAAAACCGGCAGCGGGGATGTTTTTCGCTCGCAAGGCTGGCTAAGCAATGTGAAGCGAAGATTCCTCGGTTCCGATCTTCCTAATCTCCATAAAACAAATGAATATACCTTGCCCGAGAGAGCATGACTGCTCCTTCACAAGGATCGAGTCTTCTCGGACCTATGACCTACTATGGGACCTATGACCTGCTAAGAGAAATCGATCCTTCAAAGGGGTCGGGTCTTCTCGAAATGGAAAACGTACCATTGGCCGATAACCCAACAACTATGATCGTTCAACCTCAAGCCGACCTGCTCGCTCGTCTTCGTACCCTTGAAATCACGGCTCGGCGCGACGTCGAGGGGTTGCTGACCGGTTCCCATCCTTCGAGACAATTCGGCTTTGCGGTCGAGTTTGCTCAGCATCGGGAATATACCCCCGGCGATGATATTCGTCACATCGATTGGAAAGTGTACGGTCGCAAAGAACGCTATTACCTGAAACAATATGAGCTAGAAACCGATTTAGCCCTGTGGTTGCTAGTCGATGCCAGCGAATCGATGCGCTACGGTTCGGGACCCACCTGTAAATACGAATTGGCCGCACGGGCTGCGGCGGCCTTGGGCTATTTGGTGCTGCGGCAAACCGATGCCTTGGGCTTTATCCGTTTCGACTCGCAGATACGGAAAACCCTGCGGGCCGTGGCCAGCCCGACTCAATGGAAGGATGTTTTGTCGATTCTCAGCGAAGGGACCACCACCGAAGTTTCCCAAGTGGGTGCCTGCCTCGATGAAGCGGCTCGCCGTATTCAACGTCGAGGGATCATTTGTATTTTTAGCGATTTGTTCGATGAACCCTCGGCCATTGCGGCTGCCCTTAAACACCTGCGCTATCGACGCCATGAAGTGGTGGTGTTTCACACCCTTGATTGTGCCGAGATCGAATTTCCATTCCGGCAAACCACACTCTTTCAGGGGTTAGAACAATGGCCGGAATTATTGACCGATCCGGTCAGTGTGCGTGAAGGCTATTTAGCCGAGTTTAACGCTTTTCGAGAGGAAGTCCAAAACGCTTGTCGTCAGTACGAAGCGGAGTATGTGGAACTTCGCACCGATGCCGATCTGGGACGAGTTTTGGCAGAATTTCTTGCGAACCGGAACGGGAGAGGGTAAGAATGTCTTCTCTGACGATACTCGCTGTATTGCTTTCCACCCCCGTAGCCGCTGCTGCGGTTGCAGGCTCGGCCGCGGCCATTCCTATCATCATCCATTTGTTGAATCGTCGTCGTTATGTGGTGGTGCCATGGGCAGCCATGAAGTTTCTCTTGGCCGCTCGAAAGCGACATTCCCGACGATTAAAAATCGAACAATGGTTGCTGTTACTCACTCGGGCCTTGGTCGCGTTCCTGCTAGTTTGTGCTTTGGCCGCTGCAATGCCTTGGGCCGAATCCTTTTGGCAATGGATATTCCCCAGTGAAAAAGTGGCTGCCCCCCCCCAAGGGCGTGTGCATCGTGTATTAGTGCTCGATAGTTCCTTCACCATGGAGACCCGTCGCGATGATGGGGCACTCCGCTGGGATCGGGCTTGTGCCTTGGCTCGCGAATTGATCGACAAAAGTCGATCCGGTGACGGCTTTTCTTTGGTGCAAATGGCCTCTCCCTCGCAAACCATTGTGCAAGGCCCCTCAGAGGACAAAGGGCGTTTTCTTGCAGAATTAGAAAAACTGAACGTCACCCAAGGAGCGGCCGACGTTCCCAGTGCCTTGCGATTAGTGGCCGATTTGGTGAATCGACCCCTTGGCGATTATGCCCAACGAGAAGTCATTTTCCTCACCGATCTTCGCCGAAGTGTTTGGCCGATTCCCAATAATCCCCTTTCGGGAGCAACCACCAACGAGGCTTGGCGGCGGATTCTCGATTCTGCCCGTGTGATTACCCTCGATTGTGCAGGACGCGATGTGGAAAATCTCTCGATCAGCAATCTCGCTTTAAGTGAATCGATTCCGCTGATTGATACCGATCTGAATGTGATGGTGACCATTCAAAACCATTCGTCCCAATTACGTTCTCAAATTCCGGTGGATTTACTCGTCGGAAAAGTGGGGGATCGCTTGACCTTGCGTGAAGTGGGGCAAATCCTTGTTGATCTACAACCTTTCTCCTCCACGACCGTAACATTCAAGATCGAAAAACAAAATCGATTTCGAGAAGCAGGTCACTACATTTTTCAGGCAAAAATCCCGAACGATTCCCTTCCCACGGATGATACCCGTAGCTTAGTGGTGCCCGTGCGAGATCGAATCGCGGTGACTGTGGTCAACGGTAAAGCCTCGCCGGAACCCTTGGATCGGGCCAGTGGGTTTCTCGTGCCGGCTTTGAATCCAGATGGTTCGATTTCGGCAGAATTTCCGGCCGATGTTCGTGTGCTGACCCCCAATGAATTTCGCGATGCCGGAACGGGTGACCTATTTAATCCCGCTTCGCCGACCGAAGTTCTTTTTTTGTGTGATGTGCCGAGCTTTGGAAGCGCCGAGACGGCTCGCTTGAGTGCCTTTCTGAAAAAGGGGGGGGGGATCGTATTGAGTTTTGGTCCCAATACTGCCAATAACCTTGAGAATTACAATCGTGTTCTTTGGGATGAAGGGAAAGGTATTATGCCGGCCCGTATTTTGGGTATCCGCCGAGCGCAAGAGAATGGATTCTATACTCTTTCCGGAGACGATGAGGTTTTTAAGACGCCCCCATTAGCCGCCTTTCGTGGGGAGGCCGAACGGGCTAGTTTAGGGATTCCTCGATTCTATCGTTATTTGAAACTTGACACCCCCACTGCCAGTAATACCCGTAGGTTATTGTCACTCAATCCCTCCGAAAAACAGGACACTGCCCCCGATGCGGCCCTTTTAGAAACGATTAAGTTTCGGGGCAAAGTGCTCGTATATACCAGCACCTTCAACACCGAATGGAACGAATGGCCGAGAACTTTATCCTTCCCGCCGTTCGTACAAGAAATTCTGCGACATATGGCGGTCACACAAAACCGCTTGACCGTTCTTGCAGGGGATTCGCTCGAAGAATATATTCCCAGTGGATTTATTGGTCTGAATGCGACCTTACGCCGAGTGGGGGGGGGGCAATCACTCACGGAAATCGAGAGTGCAACCGTTCAAAATAGCGATGAGGTGGGGTGGGTCCGATTCGATAAAGCCCATCGCACGGGGGTTTATCTGTGTCAAATTGGTGGAAAATTGAATGTCGGCTTTGCTGTGAATGTGCCGACCACCAATCCTACGGGAGGGGCCGAAAGCGATCTGACTCGGGTTAGCATAAACACTTGGCAAGAAAATATCGGCGAAGGGGATTTTGTGGTCGCGACTGATCTCGCAGAAATACCGGCTCGTCCCAAAAAGCTCAACACGACCGAGCCACCCTTGCCGACTTCTTGGGAACCGCTCGAAAAACGCGGGCCTGTGGTGGCATTTTTTCTGGTCATCCTCTTCTTGTTGCTCCTCGGTGTGGAATCGATCTTAGCATGGTATTTTGGTTCCGCACGGGTCGGCTTATCGGCTGACCCCAACTCGATTCGACCCAACAAAGCATTGGCCTTTGTGTATGGCCCCCCTTTATTACTAGGGGGCTTCATTCTGTTGGTGGTTTTGCATGCTTTTACCTTCGGGAAATTTCTGAATTTCTTACCGGTCAATTGGCAAAAAAAGGTTGGAGAATGGATCGATGTTCCCTCCTCAGGGCCGGGAGAAAGCCCCCTTTGGCGAATCGAACGATTCCCCCCCCCCCTAGATCATTACGAGATGAATTTATGGGTGTTATTCGGATTAGCATTTCTCGGAATCGTGGGCTTCTTCTACATTTATTCGTTGGAGAAACTCGGGGGGGGGGGGGCCTCACGATCCATTAAAAGCCCAATTTGGCGCTTGGCTTCACTACGATTCCTCCTCTACGCTTTGGGAATTTTTGTGTTACTTCCGCAGGCCCAGTTATCGTTCGATCGAGAACGGTGGCCGAATGTGGTGCTGTTAATCGATGATTCTCGAAGTATGTCGGTCGTTGATGAATTCCGCATTCCCGAAGTGAAAGCCGAGGCAGAACGGTTGAAGGAAATTTGGACCCGAATTTCTGTCGCGGAAATCCAAAAAGTGCAAGCGAAAATCGCCCAGCTCACTCAGGAAATCGAAACGAACGCCGATAGTCCCAAAGCAACTACCCTGCGTAATGAACTCGAACGGGCCAAATTACTTTTGACCGATTTGAAAACTCCCCACCGGCTGAATCTGGTCAAAGCCCTTTTGGCCGATCGCGAGGGGGCCTTTATTCGAGAATTAGTCGGGGGTCGTAAAGTCCGCCTTCATGTTTACCGGATGAGCACGGGGGCATCCCGCATTTACTCCCTCGAATCTGCCGAGGCAACCTCTGCATTCTTAGAAGAATTGATGTCATTGATCCCCAATGGAGAATCGTCTCGATTAGGGGACAGCGTGCAACAGATTTTTGATGAATTCCGTGGGGATTCACTCGATGCCATTATTGCCTTCACCGATGGGATGACCACGAATGGAAAAGACCTCACGACGGTTGCCAAACCCATTCTAAAAGGGGGGGGGCCTCTTTTATTGGTTGGTATAGGTGATGCGACCGAACCGCTGGATGTTTCGTTGAGTGATCTGCGGGCCGAAGAGGTCATCAATTTGAATGATCGCTTGGTCATGGACCTGAAATTAACGTGGAAAGGTCCGAATCCCCCTGCTTCCGTTCCCGTTATCCTCAAACAACAATTGAATGATAAAACCATTGAGTTGGCGCGTGAGTTTGTTCAACCCGATCGTTTGGGGAATCCCGTGAAGGTTCGTTTCCTTCATCAACCCAAAGAAGTGGGACCCAAAGTTTACATCATCGAAACACCGGTTCAACCCGATGAAAAAGAAACCGCAAACAACAAAATCGAACATCGGGTGAATGTGGTGGAAGCCAAAACCATTCGGTTGCTGATGATCGAAGCGACGCCCCGTTGGGAATGGCGTTATCTGAAAACCTTGTTTGAACGAGAAATGGCAGTGGGTAACGCTCGCAGTATCGAGATGGATACCTTCCTGCTCAGTGCCCATCCGGATGCCACACGGGAAAAGAAACAAGATCGTTCGTTAATTGGTGCCATTCCCTCTTACGAGCAAATGAAGCAATACGATGTGATTCTTCTCGGGGATATTTCTCCACGGGAAATTCCTCGTGGGGAACAAGTCGTGACAGACTTGACAAAATTCGTGAAGGAACACGGGGGGGGGCTGATTGTGCTTTCCGGCCCCAATTCAACCCCCGCTGCCTACAAAGATACCCCCCTAGAAGATGTTCTGCCGATTCAAATCACGAATCCCCCCGTCGCACCAGCCAAGAGCGAGCCGTATCGTCCCAAGTTGACCCCTTCGGGGCAGTCGCACCCGTTGTTCCGCTTTGCCTCGGAGGATAGTGCCAGTTTAGAAATCTGGAATCAGTTACCCCCGTTGTTAGCAGTTTCGACCGGTTATCGCCGAAAACTTTCTGCCGAAGTGCTTGCAGTTCATCCCACGTTAATGGCCGACGGGGGGGGGGATTCCTCAACGCCTGAAAATCATCCGTTAGTGTTGCAACAATTTGTCGGTTCGGGACGAGTCCTGTTTTTAGGATTCGACGATACTTGGCGTTGGCGGCCCCAACAAGGGGAACGGTTATTCAACCAATTTTGGTATCAAATGGTCCGAACCCTTGCTAAGGGGCGCGTCGGTCGCATCGAAGTGCGAACGGATCAGAAAACCTATCGCCGAGATGAACCCATGCGTATCACGGTCCGATTCCCTGATGATTCCCCCCCCCCTGTGGCAGGGACTACGGTTCGACTTCAGTTAGAACGTCGTTCTCTTCCTCAAGGGGGTTTTTCTCAAGAGTTAGAATCCCAAAGTTTAGCTCTTTCTTTGAAATCGGGGACACGAGCAACCTACGAAACCACTTGGACACGCACTTCGGAAGGGGAATATCTCTTGACCTTGACCTCGCCCGAAGTGAGTGGGACCCGTCCGAAAACCGAAGCTCGGGTTCTGCCCCCCCCCGGTGAAATGGATCGGGTCGAGCTAAACGAGAAACAACTTAAAGATGCTGCCAGCCTTTCCCAAGGAAAATACTACCCCCTATCCGAGGCCGAAAAAATCCTGAGTGAATTACCCGAATCCTCTCGGATTGTTTTGGGGCAATTATGCGATCCGGTTGATGTCTGGCGTCATTGGAGCTTATTGGTGTTGATGCTGAGCTTATTAACCGCCGAATGGATTGCTCGGAAGCGTTGGCGGCTGCTGTAAAAATCCGCCGAGATTCGTTGTATCGAGTGAATCGGCTCAACTGGGGATTTATCGTTTTGCCCGTTCGACAGAAAGATACGGAGCCGCCAGCGTGGGGGTCTTCACGATCGTACCGGTCAAGGTCACTCGATCCCGCACGCTGGTCATCTCGGCCAAATTCACCCCCCGTTGAGGAATGGCATAGATGATTACATAACCTCGATCATCAATCAGTTTATAGGCCTGAACCCCTTCGATATAAAGGTTCGGGACTTCACGCAAATATCCGGGGCCGTAGGTCACCAATTTGGGTTCTGGCAATTTTTGGATGCTTCCTTCTAAAGGTTTTCCAGAAGAATTACTGGAAGTGAGCGTTCCTTCGGTGGAAGGTTTGGGTCGGGCCGCCTCGCGGATTTTGCTTTGGCTTTGGACGATGCGATTATAAACGATCGTGAGGGCCTCACTTTCCGCAGATTGTTTGCGCAGGTCTTCGTAAATCTGATTGTAAATGGAAAGGGCCAAGTGATAATCCAAGGCTTGTTCTGCCCGTTCCGCATCGGGTAACAATTTGTGATTCGCTAAGGAGGAGGGTAAGCCCGTTTTCTCGACGGACGCAGGCGGAAGTTTTCCACCCGAGGTTTCCGGAGAAGGTTTCGAGGCAATCACAGGAGGGGGGGGGACCGCAGCAATTTTCCGGACCACCGTTTTGGGAATCCAACGCACATCTCCTTCCGGTGGAATAATGGGATACCATTTTGTGGAGGTTCCATTTCGCTGAACATCGGTCACGGCATCGCCAACAATTTCGACAATGGTGCCTGCGGGTAAGCGAATGGTCACTACGGGAAGAGGGCGGCTGCGTACCGATTCCCCCGCACGAACATCGGTCCCCGATTCGATACTCACCACTGCATTAAATCGGCCCTTCTCGCCTGCTTCGAGTTTGCCGAGATGAATCGCATGAACAAAGCTGACGATCCCTTCAGGGGGCTTGATGGAGTAAAATTCCCCTTCGGAGCCAACTACATGAACGGTATCGCCCTTCTTGAGGATTCCTGTGGATTCGGCATTGAGGGCAGGCCGACAACGCATTTCGACCCCATCAATATCAATGGTTCCGACCCATTGTGGGCCGTTCGCCCAAATCGAGATTGGAAAACAACTGATCACCGCAGCGAACATGAACATACGCATGAGTTTTCCCCCCAAAACAATCCCCTCACCCTATACCCCGTTTGGAAGAAAGTACAACCCCTGCTTTTTGCCAATTTCCCCAGCCCAAGACTCGCCAATCTACCTAAATTCCCGGCTCTTTCAACCACGCCTACCGTTTACAGCGGCTCCCACTGCCCCCCATTTTAGAATTTATCCGACTCAACCGGTACAGATTGTCTTATCTGCCCACACGACGCACTTTATACCGTTTCAGGAGAGCAATCCGATTCTTCGAACAGCTCGTTGTAGTTTTATTGGGCACCTAATGGGTGAGTATTTTTGTGATTGATAAACCAATCACACTCAATTTGGTATTTCCCCCGAAAATCACGTTTGAAATCTCATTTATTTTTCATCGCAAGAAATTGTCGGTAAAAGCGAATAATAAGTAACTAGACTTGTATGAATCGATTTGACTTTTGCTTTATCCAAAGTGTAACGGCCTAGAAATTGCAAGCAAGAATTGCACGGTCGATCGTCTCTGTTATATAGGATCGGAATTTTCGGATAAAGAATTAAGTAGGTGTACCATGACGTTGTTTATCACTCTCTCCGCTATTTTGGTTGCCGTGGTTGGCTTGACTTTGCTAGGTAATTATGCCTCATCGCAATTACGTTTGCACCGCCACCTTAAACGGCTTCGTACCATGCCGATTGAGCGATAGTTCCACAGACTGTGCGATTTTTAACCACAGGAATGATTGATTTTGAATCATTTTGATGTGGGGGTGACGAGTGTACGTCACCCCCGCTTGCATTTTATCACAGTCATTTTTGAGAAATATTTGCAATTATTTCCCCCCCCCTCGATGATTCCCAATCACATTCAACATTTAGGATGGCCCATTCCCTAACAGCGAATTACAATCGATTAAAGAATTATCATTTCCTCCCAGCTTCAAGGGTCCATACTATCTTCATCAAGCCAACAGGGCATTTCCAAAGATTAAAAAATCATCATCAAAAAAACTCGTCAAAAAAACTGGTCAAAACGAAGCCGAGCCGATGGATTATCGGTCAACGATAGGAAGCAAATCGTTCAGGGTGGGGGAATGAGGGCAAGTCAGAAGAAACACTGAATATGTAGGGGAGAGGGCATTATTTTCTCATCGAGTATAAACAGGGTTGGGATAGATCAATGCGAATTGATATGGATTGATGATTGCCAATTGCCAAAGAGGAGCCGGCGTTATTTCTTACCGAAGGCAAACAAGGTTTGTTCGGTCATGATGTAAAGGACGCCATTAGCGACGACGGGGGTACTTCGGATGGTTTGGCCAATCTCGATTTTCTCGATGAGATATTTGGCAGCGACCTTCTTTTGAATATCCCCCTTGATCTTGGCTTGGGCAGCTTTTTCGCCGGCCTTTTTCGCTGCGACATCATCCATCCCATCGGCTTTGGCCTTTTTCTCAGCAGCGATACCGGCTTTGGAGCCTTCTTCCACTTCATCGAGAACCTCGGGCTTCGGATCGTGCTTAAAGATGAACAGATCCCCATCTTCATTGCCGATGAGAACTTTACCATCGACGTAATAAGCCGACCCCCAGATGGCGCTCTTTAGATCATATTGCCAGTATTTTTTGCCCGTTTTGGCATCGAGGCAATGGAGGTAGCCGGCCAATTCCGAGATGTAGACAACATCATCGACGATGCAGGCAGTGGACATCGTTCGGCCAAAGACGTAATCCCGACGGGCAAAAGGACGGGTTTCATTACCACCATAGTGCCAAACGACGGCACTATTCGGATTGGGTTTGGTTTTGGGGGGATCCACCGAGTCATCGGTCACTAAATCGGGGGAAACGTCTCCTTCTTTCGATGGATCGATGCACCAGAAGTGACCGATTCCCTCGAAGTGTTCTGGGTCTTGGCCGGTCCCGATGTAGACCTTGTCGTTATAGACGACGGGGGTGCCAATAAAGTCGGACTTGGTTCCTTTACCCCCGAGTTCGTATTTGGCATCTTTGGGGTTGGCGTCAAATTTCCAAATGAGTTTACCGGTTTCGGGTTCGAGGCTATAAAGCCAACCATCGCCTCCAGGGAAAATAACTTGGGGCTTGCCCTTAATGACGGCATAGGCAGGGTTGGCCCATTGGCCGTGCATGATGTTTTTGCCGGGAAGGTTGCTTTGCCACTTCACCTTACCGGTTTTTTTATCCACGGCAATGAAGCTCGGGGCTTCGGGGAAGGGAATGTTAATGTGGTTTTCGTCCACCCCGTTGGCGGTCACGACAAAGATGAGGTCACCCACAATTAACGGTGAGGCAGCCGTCATATTGTGGGGGAAAACCTTGAGTTCTTTCATCATGTCCAAACGCCAAATCACATCGGCATCGGTCTTGGTGGCGTATTTTTCCTTATCGAAGCCCTGATTTCCGTTGGCCATGCCAAAATAATCGAGGCAGACTAACTCACAACGGTTGGTCGTGTAATAAATGCGATCGTCTTCGCAAGCGGCCATAGAACAGACCCCTTCCTTGGGCCAATCGTTGACCTGTCCGCTTTCGAGTTTGTCGCTAACGGCTTGCCATAAGAACGAGCCATCCTTCTCGGAGAAGCACATCAGAATACCCTTATCGAGAGCGGGGCCGGTCTGCTCTCCGGGCGCGGGCTTTCCAAAATCGCGGGGATTGCGGGGAAAATCGTTATTGGTACCGACGTAAATTTGCCCCCGAGCAATCGAAGGTCCGCCATAGGCTCGGCTCCCGAGAGCGGCCTTCCACTTCAGGTCTTTCTCCATATCAAATGGAAGGGTCAAACCTTTATCGATGAGGTTGACCATATTCCGGCTTGGCCCCCCCCCGAAGGTGACCAAATCGGATTTACCTGCTGGGGGAAGGGTGAGTTTTGGCTCTTCTTTTTGTTGGGCTTGGAGCACGGGCTGGTTCTGAATCAGCACCGGAATATCTTGGAAGAGATGATAAGCTCCCCAAGCTGCGACTCCGAGAACGGGAATCGCTAGCACCTTACCCAACCGTTTTATTTTTGACATATCTACATCCTTACAAGTTTGAGGTTTCACTTTGGGTTGTTG
The DNA here is from genome assembly GCA_026419115.1 of Gemmataceae bacterium. Lineage (GTDB taxonomy): Bacteria > Planctomycetota > Planctomycetia > Gemmatales > Gemmataceae > SKW135. Next base: position 263 of record JAOAAA010000090.1, on the reverse strand, counting down.
CTTATTTCTTGTTGTTGGGGCTAATTTTCACACTGCGGAAATGAATCTCCGAGCCGGGATTTTCCGGTTCGGCGTTGGTAATGTAGCTATACAATCCTGCTGAACCGTTCCGGTTGGGGCTGGGGTCTTTGAATTCGATATTCCATTGGGCCGGTTCGTCTTTTCCGCTTTCCCAAACCTTGCAACGGATAACGGTTTCGTTCCCTTCGGAGGTGACTGTCATCTTCAGGCGATACCACACGTCGGATTTCCAAGTGTAGGGG
>JAOAAA010000008.1 GCA_026419115.1 Gemmataceae bacterium | reverse complement strand
TGAGCGTTGGATTGCGGCTCGGTCCCATCATCCTTTTCCTTTCGCGGCTGCCCTTTGGCGGGATAATCTCTTTGCAACGCAATTCCATCCCGAAAAAAGCCAAGCCATCGGGCTACAAATGTTGAAAAACTTTGCCGAACTACCCACCTGAGAAAAATCGATAACTCTACACTCACGGCAACCTACAACTTACCTGAGTGAAATTTCCATCTTTCTGCGATCGTGGCACCGACTCGCTCCTATCAATACAGTGTTATGAAGACTCTTGAAGAACTTTGTTTTTCCAACACCTATGCGCGACTACCGGCCTCTTTTTATCAGCAGGTCGCGCCCACGCCGGTTCCGAATCCGTATTTAGTCGGTTTCTCTGAAGAGGCGGCCAAACTGATTGAATTAAACCCCCAAGAATTTCAGCGACCGGAATTTGTCGAGATATTTGCAGGAAATCGACTGTTATCTGGGTTTGAACCGATCGCCATGAAATACGCGGGCCACCAATTCGGACATTATGTCCCGCAATTAGGTGATGGTCGAGCGATCCTTTTGGGGCAAGTGCAAACCGCAACCGGTGCCGTGTGGGACCTGCACCTCAAAGGGGGGGGGCAAACCGCTTACTCCCGCATGGGGGATGGCCGTGCCGTCTTGCGTTCCAGCATTCGCGAATTTTTAGCCTGCGAGGCGATGGCCTCTTTGGGAATTCCCACCACGCGGGCCTTGTGTGTGATTGGGACCGATATGCCAGTTTATCGGGAAGACATCGAGACCGGTGCTTTGGTCTTGCGAATGGCCCCTTCTCATATCCGTTTCGGCTCGTTTGAAGTTTTTGCCCATCGAGGCCAAACCGATCATGTCAAAATCTTGGCCGATTATGTCATCCAACATCATTATCCCCATCTACGCCACGAGGCGAATCCCTACCTGAGTTTATTTCGAGAAGTGGTCTCGCGCACGGCCAAGTTAGTGGCCCAGTGGCAATCCGTGGGCTTTGCTCATGGGGTTCTGAATACCGATAATATGTCGATCCTTGGGATTACCTTGGATTATGGACCTTACGGCTTTGTGGAAGATTTTGACCCCAGATTCATTTGCAATCATTCCGATGAAATGGGTCGCTACTCTTTCGAGCAACAACCTTACATCGGTCAATGGAACCTTTCGGCCTTGGGTTCAGCGATGTTATCGCTCATCGATCGAGAAGAGGCGATTGCCTCGATTCGGGAATATCCCGAAATTTTTAATCAGGCCATCGATGAACTCATGCGAGCGAAACTGGGCCTGCAACATTCCGAAGCAGAAGATACCTCATTGTGGCAAAAGGTGTTGAACCTACTCGCCGAGCAGAAAGTCGATTTTACCAACTTCTTCCGGCAACTGGGGAATTTTCAGACTGCAGAAGGGGCAAACAAAGAGCCTCTCATGAGAATGTTTCCTCAACCCGAACCTTTCCGAGCATGGTGCCAAACATATCGACAACGATTGATGCGAGAAGGACGTTCCGATACCGAGAGAAAACAGGCCATGGATCGGGTCAATCCCAAATATGTCCTGCGGAATTATCTGGCACAAATCGCCATTGAGAAGGCACAGAACAAGGATTTTTCTGAAGTGAATCGCTTGCTTTCAGTATTGCAACGCCCCTTCGAGGAACAACCCGAAATGAATCACTACGCTCAACCGGCTCCACCTGAGTATCGCCATATCGTGGTGAGTTGCTCCTCTTGAAACATATCGAATCATGCTGCGTTGCGCCTCGTCTGCTCTGCCAACAAGTGAATCTGACATGTGGTAGAATCATTCAATTGATTGAGAAAAATGCCGGACCCTTCAAGTGATGCCAACTCGTGAATAAAATCACAGTTCCTTTCTCGAACTCGGAGCCGATCATGCTGCGAACGATCGTGTGTTTGATGGGGTGGATGGTGAGCATCGCCTGCCCTCCCCTCTGGGGAATCGAATCTCTGCCCGAACGACCGAATATCATTTTCATCATCACCGATGATCAAGGATATGGGGAGCTAAGCTGCCACGGAAATAAAATCCTTAAAACCCCCCACCTCGATCGGCTCCATCAAGAAAGTGTTCGCTTCGTGAATTTTCATGTGAGTCCGACCTGTTCTCCCACGCGGGCCGCTCTGATGACAGGACAACATGAATTTCGTTCCGGCGTCACTCATACCATCATGGAACGCGAACGATTAAGCCTTAAAGCCGTGACGGTTGCCGAGCTATTGAAGAATAACGGTTACACCACAGGCATTTTTGGCAAATGGCATTTAGGCGATGAGGATGCCTATTTACCCAACCAACGAGGGTTTGAAGAAGTGTTCATTCATGGGGGGGGGGGCATCGGCCAGACCTATCCGGGTAGTTGTGGCGATGCCCCCGATAACACCTATTTCGATCCTGCGATTTGGCACAACGCTCGGTTTGTGAAAACCAAAGGATTCTGCACCGATGTCTTTTTCCAACAAGCCACCCAATGGTTGAATCAGAAACGAAATCAGAAAAAACCTTTCTTTTGCATGATTTCGACCAATGCTCCGCATGCCCCTTATCATTGCCCCGATTCTTACTCGAAACCGTATTTAGATAAACTTTTGAACAAGAACGAGGCAGCCTATTACGGCATGATTGCCAACATCGATGAGAACATAGGTCAGCTGATGGCATCGCTTAAGGACTGGGACATCGAAAAGAAAACGCTCGTCATCTTCATGACCGATAACGGTCATCCTTTTCCCAAATTGTTCAACGCGGAGATGCGTGGCACAAAAGGGACTCCCTACCAAGGCGGAGTGCGTGTCCCTTGCTTTTGGCGTTGGAAAGACGTGTTACCCCAAGGGGTAGACGTCTCGGCACTGACCGCCCATGTCGATTTTCTGCCAACCCTTTGCGAGTTAACCGGCACAAAACTTCCAGAGAAAGTTTCGCTCGATGGTCGAAGCCTTGTCCCGTTGTTGAAAGATCACAAAGCAAAATGGGAAGATCGCCTGTTGATTACTCATGTGGGACGTTGGCCACAAGGCAAACAGGCCGATGCCAAATTCTCGCAGTGTGCCATCCGCAATAGCCGATTCAAATTGGTCAACAATAGCGAACTTTACGACCTCCAAAACGATCCTGCCGAAAGTACAAATCTCATTTCAAAACATCCCGAAGTGGTGACCCAACTAAGAGAATCGTATGAGTTGTGGTGGAAGGAAATTCAAAGCGCACTGGTGAACGAGAATGTGGTCGCCCCTGCAGAGAATCCTTTCAAAGTTCGATACTGGAAACAATTTGGCAAAGACCACAAATGACACTGGAAGAATTTCAAGAATTACTCAGCCCTCGGGGGCAAAGTGTCCTTCGTTCGATTCGTGAACATGGCTTCACCGAAGCCACGTTTCTCTCGGTTCACAAAAAACTCAGTAAGGTCTACCCCGAAGGTTTACTTCGCCGAGCACTAGAGACCGAATTGTATCGACAAAAAGCCCGAAACAAAATCGAACATCCAGACGAGTATTATTTCACCAAAGAGGCGTTAGAACAAGCCACCCCCACCCTGATCTCACGGGGCCGAGCAACCCGTTTCGCACACTATCGAACGGTGGCCGATTTGTGTTGCAGTGTGGGCATGGATTCGCTTGAACTGGCAAATAAAGCGGAAGTGTATGCGATCGATTCGCACCCGCTGAGGGTCGCCATGGCTCGTGCGAATCTCAGACAATCTTCGGCAACGGTAACACAAGACGATGCTTTGATCACGAAACTGGACCATTGCCAAGCCATTTTTATTGATCCCGATCGACGACCCAACGGCTCTCGACAAAAGCACGGTGAAGGCTATAGTCCTTCACTCAGTCAAATCGTCGAGCGATTCGGAGGCAAGTACCCCCTTGCCATAAAGGTGGCCCCAGCTATCTCGTGGGACGAGCTTCAAAAATACGATTGTGAAGCAGAATTTGTCTCCCTCAATGGGGAGTTGAAGGAATGTACCTTGTGGTTCGGCGAATTCAAAACATCGCCTCGCTCTGCCACCGTTTACCCCTCTGGCGAACACTTGCAAGGGAACGATCCCAAACCAGCCGCGATTGGTCCCATCGGAACTTATTTATATGATCTCGACCCGAGCATCACCCGATCGGGGTTAGTCGGTGAATTGGCCGAGCGATTAAATGGATGGCAAATCGATCCCCAAATTGGATTAATCACCAGCGACACCAAAACACACACAGGGTTCGCCCGTCCGTATTTCGTCGAGAGTTATTGTGATTTTAGTCTCAGAACGATCCAAGAGATGCTACGTTCTCATTCCGTTGGGCAGGTGACCCTCATCAAAAGGGGGTCACCCGTCGAAGTCAATTCGTTCCAGAAAAAATTAAATCTTCAAGGAACCAACTATCGTCACTTGATGCTCACTCGATGCGGAGATAAACCAATTGCAATTTTGCTGAGAGAGATCCCATCAAAGGAATTTGAATACGCAATACTCAATCAACAATGAGAAGATTCAATTAAAGTCAACCGTCAAGGTTGAGTCGAATTGAAACAATTCTAGACTTGGTGCGGTAAAATCCCTATCCTAAGAAGTATCCATGTCGTGAACCGTATAGGAAAACTCACCATGAAAAATCGATATTGGTTGTCGATTGTTGCCATTTTAGGATTCACTCTTTCGGCTTGGGCAGCGCCCGAACCAAAGGGAGAAGCCAAACCTGATAACCTCAAACTGTTACCCGATAACGCAGTGGTTGTACTGCAAATGAACGGGTTCGGTCGTGTGAAAGAACGACTGGGTAAAATGCTAGCCGAAGCAGCACCGGACAAGGCTCAAGAAATTACCGGTTTACTCAACAGTGGGCTAGAAGCCGCTCTAGGGGGCCGTGATTTGAAACCCATCTCAGGGACAGGACATCTTTACGTTGCCATCACAGACTTCGAGAAAATTACGTCAGGCGGCGGCGCCGTACTGGTGATGCCCGGCGATTACAACGATTTCAAGAAAAAAGTACTAACCGATGAAGAACAAAAAACTCTCAAAAAAGATGAGGAAACCGGAGCCGAGGTTTATGATTTGTCAGGCGGAATCATCAAAAGTTATCTCATCGATCGAAAAGGGACGATTATTCTCACTTCGGAGGCGGACCTCGCCAAGAAGTATGCCAAAGGTGAAAATGGCGGACTCGAGAAAATACTCACGAAAGAGCAAATTGAAAATTTCATCTCGCAAGACTTATCGATATTCGTGAATCTCAAAGAAATCAATAAACGATATGGGGATGATATTAAAGGTTTCAAAGCACTCGTAGGGCCACTATTAGATGGCCTAGAAATGGGGGATGCCCAAGGGGTCAGTAAATCGCAAATCGCAGCGATGAAAGGTTTAGTTGATTTAATCTTCCAAATTTTAGAAGATGGCAATAGCTCTATCTTTTCAATCGATTTTCGCCCCGAGGGATTAACACTCAAAGCCATTGCTAATTTCGGCGCCGAGACATCAAGCAATAAATTCTTAAAAGCTATTAAACCAGAATCTTTCCCTGAATTAGATAAATTACCAAGTGGACACACATTTTACAGCATCGAGAAATTAGATATTCGAGGCACAAAGGCCGGTGCTCTTCTAGGAGCATTCTCAGACATAACCGACGAAGATGAAAAAGTGGCAAAAACACTGGAAGAACTGAACAAGAAATTGGCAGAACTCAATCCCGGAATAGCCATCTCAATTTCAGATGCGATGGGTACGAACGGGCTTGATATTGTTATTTCAAAGGATGCCGATAAATTCCTTGATACCAATGTGAAAATATTCAAAGCATCAACAAATAAAAGTCAATATGGTGGCACACCAATCAAGGCTGCCCCGAAAATCACCCCCGATGCCGAGAAACAGGGCAATCTAAAATTCACACGAGTCGAAATTCTATTGGATTTCGACAAGGCCCTAATAGATGTAGAGGATAATTTAAAGCCCATTATCAAGAAAACATTAGAAAGGGCCTATGGTGCTGAGGGGAAAATCAATTTGTGGCTAGGTTCCGATGGCACGAATTTTATGACCGTGAAAGCCAAGGATTGGACGGCCGCCAAAAAATTGATTGACGAATATACCTCCAATAAAAACCCTCTCAGTTCGGATACCGCCTTCAAAGAAACTCGTAAAAACTTGGCACAAAATGCCAATATGATTTCACTATTTGAAACCGCAAAAACCATTTACGGATTATACACTTTTGGACGTGATCTATTCCAAGGGATCGGAGGAGCCATTCCGGGTTTGCCACCCGTTGCCCTACCAGAACTAAAAGCTCCAGAAGGAAAGGCCACCTATATCGGATTGTCCGTCTCTCTGAAGCCCGAAACGGCTGAAATCACGATCTTTGTTCCTGCCAGCGGTTTCAAGGAAGCCCGAAAGCTATTAGCACCTTTGATTGATAGAGACAATTAAGAATAATAAACTTTCATCACGACTTTACATATCAATCGATTCCAACAGTTAACTAAACAAAACACTCATCCCAATCAATCTATATAATCAGTCTCAAAAGATTGCGATAATCAATAGCGATGAGATTCTGGGATCATGACCTATGAATGAGATTCAAAATCAAAATCGACTCAAAAAACTAAAAGCATTAATTCAGGTTGATATAGGGCAACGGGGTTTAGCTCGTGATCCATACGAAAACTTATTCACATTATTTCCAGATGATTTTGAAAGGGCCTGTTCATCGATTGCAAATCATCCTCATCCCGTTGTTGGTATCGTCACCGGATTTATGATTGCATCTATCGATCCCCCAAGGGGTGAGACCGACGGCCCCTTAGGCGCCTACTGGTTATCTCGATTGTTGAATTATCTACAAATTCCCAACATTGTGTTGACCGATGAAGCATCAGGCGATGCTTTTCATCGAACAGAAGTGAATCTCTGCCGATTGGATCAGGAATGCATACAAAATATCAGGACAACGGGTGAAACCCCGATCGGTCAACTAACACATCTCATTTCCATAGAGAGATGTGGTCCTAGTTATTCTGAATCGGACATCCCTGAACAATCTAGAAACCGTTGTTTATCCATGAAGGGAATCGATATTACTAATTTCACACAACCCGCTCACCTCCTCTTTGAGGGTCATCGAAATTATACAACAATCGGTATCGGAGACGGAGGTAACGAGATTGGCATGGGGAAAATCCCAAGGAGTGTAATCCAAAAAAATATCCCTCTTGGAATGTTAATTGCATGTCGAATCGCAGCAGATCATCTCATCACATCTGGAGTAAGTAATTGGGGCGCTTATGCCCTAGGGGCCGGCATTGCCATTTTACGAAACATCCCCATACCATCAGATTTTTTTGATCCCATGAGGGAACAGGAAAAATTAATCAATATGGTCGAGAATGGCTCTTTAGTCGATGGAGTAACAGGAAAAAAACAATATACCGTCGATGGAATTGAATTTTCAGAATATATAAAAGTGCTTGTAGAAATAGGTAAAATTTAAGTGTACTGAGATTTAATAGTAGGAATAAGATAATCACGAAAGGCCTTGTGAAAATCATATTTTGGCGAATGTCCCCAGTCAGTTCTTGCAGCCTGATCATCCACATCTTCAGGCCAACTATCTACAATGTTTTGTCTTCGTTCATCAACTTTAATTGTGATAACAGCATTGGGAAATGCAAGTTGAACTTCATCCATAATCTCCTGAGCGCTCGGTGCAAATGCACCGATATTATATGTGCGACGAGTCAAACGTTGAGCGGGTGTGCTCGCCAATCGGAGGAGAGCCGTGATGGCATCAGGCATGGCCATAAACGGAATGCGTGTATCGGGTCTGACGAATGAGGCGTAAGGCTTGCCTTGGGCAGCAGCATGAATCATTTCGGGTGCGTAATCTGAGGTTCCACCAGAGGGAAGCGTCACAGCTGAGATCAAACCCGGAAATCTTAAGCCACGAAAATCGACCTTCGAGGGGGGGGCTTCTAATACTAATTGTTTGTAATGACCTGCATAATAAGCACCCAGAAGTTCACCATATAATTTATTACAACCATACATAGTCGTGGGGGTATTAAATTCATCTTCACGAACTCGCCCCGCTCGCTTTTTGGCATCCGGTCCAGATAGACCATAAGCGGCAATACTTGATGGAAACATAAATATCACCGATCGCCCGTGAGATTCTCCTTGCCGTTGCGCAAACTCAAGAAGTGCTAGAGTTCCTTCCACATTGACCTTATGAGCGGTAACTGGCGCGAATTCTCCGCGGGTACTGAGTACAGCCGCGAGATGAAAGATCAGATCGATTTCGTATTCAGCTAAAATTCGATCTAACAATTGTTGATCGAGGATCGAACCAACATAATGTTGGCGAACTTTTGGGGAAAGTTTCGGTGAAAGCGGGACAAGATCAAGCGTAATGATAGCACGATCCGTATCGGTAGAAAGTTGGTCAATAAGACCATGCCCGATTTCGCCGCTGGCGCCAGTAATTAAAACTACAGGTTTTCGTGACATGTGATTGCTTCCTATAAAATGATGATTTATTGAATATCACAAGACTATCAAGAATAAGAACAAAGATTTTTTATACAATCTAAGCGAAAATTTGATTAGGAATGGTAATACTTCAGAAGGATTATGTCACTCGGGGGATTTACGATACGATTTGATGAATCGAATAAATCGCCAAGCATTCAATATCCCCCAAATTAAAAGGGTTACCCCCACAATAACCCAATAGAATGGGAGTACCCCCCCCCACCAACAGGAATAATAAATACTTTCAAGACCAAGCAAGAATTGTCCAGTTCCCAGAATCAGAATATCCGCGATATAATGGGGATATTCCCGAAGACTCAAAGCTGCAATAAGATAACCAAAGGGAATCATCGGAAGAAACCATCGAATCGATATACATGTTCCTGAAAGATTATTCGAGGTCAGACTATAGATTCCCCATACGAGAATCCCGAAAGCTAATGAAAGGATAACAATTGTGATTTCAGGGATATGTCGATAAATGATCCTAAATGCAACAAAAAAGCTATAAAGCAGAATTGGAACATGCAGTAAAAATCCTTTCTTTCCAAAGAGCATATCCCCAGAGTAAAGAAGAAATTTTATAAATGACCGAGACTTAATCCCTCCAGTCATATTCGATTCATTAAAGGGAGAACTGGGCCAATTAAGATATTCCGGTATGGAATTAGCAGGTGCAATTGTGCCAGCAATTTGATAGTTCAAATAGTGATGCAAAGCGATCAGTATAAAAGCACTAAGTGAAAAAAGTAACATATATATAAACTTCCATTTAATCAGAACGTAAAGACCAATAATAACGACGATAGCCGGTCCCGTGCCTAAATCAGTTCCATAACCAAACCCGACGAGTAACCCAAGGAGTATAAAATGAAGATGTGTAATTGATCCTGAAGTAATTAATACTAATGAACCACATATAGATGCCATGCAAAGAATATGAGTATTCACTGTACAAGAATAGGCAGATACAATACTAAATAAAAAAGTAAGGGCTAAAATACTAGAAATATGATTCGCTAAACCGACTTGCATCGAAACTCGAAGAATACACCATGTCGAAAAAATCAATGGAATACCTGCAAAAAGGAAATTCATAGTATAAATGAAAAAGTGGGGATTCTCTCGAATTTCAGGCAATCCAAAGTAGGCTAAAAATCTCCACGTCATTGCCATCATAACCCCTGGCACAGGAGACTTATCTGAAAAAAAATGTCCAGAAATATAGAGTCGATCTTTTGTTCCGTATTGATTTAAGAACGCATTTTTCGGGTCAAACGGAGAAACTTTATTTATTTGGTTATCACGATCCGTAACAATAAAAATGGTATTATCAATGACAAAAGTATTGGTTTCAACAAGAGCTTGAACCATAGCAAACCGACTGCTATCATTCCAACTCATCGCATAGGGTTTAACTGAAATGGTAGTTATGATAATCGAACAAAGAAGAACAAGCCGAGCGAGCCACTTGGATTGATTTGATGACAATTGATTCTCCGAGTTGGATTATCTGATATAAATCATTCACCTATGCAACAAAGAATTTATTTTTTATCTATCGTGTTTTGAAAATCGGAACGATTAAGACCCAGAATTTCGCTATCGCTCTGTTCAAGGATGACAATCTCAGAAGAGTTTGGCTCGACAGATCGAGCATAGAATCGTTTTTGATTATCAAGACGACCAAGGTGAATTACCCTTGCAACTCCCTTTTCTGTTGAAATTGTAATAATCCGCTCTGGGGGATTCAGCCCGTACAGTTTAAGGATTGCTTCATCACTCTTAAGACTGATAAATCGTTCCGCTTTAAGTGAAGCGAGTTTATCTAGGAATTGAATGACCTTATCACTCGATATTCTCTGGTTCGGTTCTTTAGAGTCGGACCAGCCCAAAGGTGATTTTGTTAATTCAAATGATCCTGTTTCCCCTTTAATATCGACTCGAATTCTGTTGACTTGAGAAATATCTAGACTTGGCCAAAGGTTTCGTTTTTTGACTTCGGCAGTGAGCTGGTTTGAAAGGGTCGGATTTAATAATACGACCATGTCTTTATTCTCAAGTTTGGCATATCTCCTTTTAGTAGGAACTTTGAGGCCATCTTTGACAGCAGTTTCAAAATCTCCAATCAAAAGGGATAAGACTTCCTTATTCCCATTAAATAGTTTCCATTTTTCGGGGCGGTCTAAACCATATGTTTTGAGATCATTCACCTTATCGGCAATAATTGTATCGGCTCTAAGTTTTGCGAGTGAATCGATGATTTCCCGTACTGCCTCGTCTTCACACTCTGCCTCCTGTGGTGAAGTGATAACCCATTTACCTTTCGGTTTCTCTAGGGTGTATTCCATTCCCCCTCTTTGAATCTGAATTTTATCTACAGAGATAAGTCGTGCTAAATTTTTATCTTGAAAATGGAGTCGCTTAGCACTGACCAGTTCAATGAACTGAGGATTGAGAACTACAACTGAGTTAGTACCTTCTAATTGGGTGAATGCTCCTTTTTCAGGTATATTATCTACGTTATTTCCTATCTGAAGAATTTTCTTAATAGGTTTTCCTTTTTGAATGTACTCAATCATTAATTTAATTCGAGGTTTATCAAGACCATACGGGGATAAATCCTTGACTTCGATCGCTTCTACTCGATTCGCACGGAGTTTAGATAGCATCTCTGTTAACTCGTCGAACGTAGGATTGTCTCCAATAAATTTATTCGGTTCAGTCCCTTCCCAAATTGATCCATTAAACGCTGCTTGGAAAGATTCATTTTCCATTTGACGTGAGATCGAAACAATATCATTCGCATCGAACTTCAGTAGATCTTTGTTTACGAGGTCCAATTTCGTTAGATTTATTTTTCGCAGAAGGTCACTATCGATAATCCCGATGATTGGAGAGTTCGAGACATAAACATATCGAGAATCTTTCTTTGTCGAGACCTCGCCTCCAATCGTTAAACGATACTGGAACTTGTCTTCGGTTTCGATAAGGATTTGATTCACGAAAGATTTTTCATCCAGATTCTTGGTCTTTAATGACTCTTCCGATTCAAAATCGACAATCGATTTCACCTCAAATTTAGTCATTGCCGAAAGTAAAGCATCGATCGTGTTTTTGTCTAGATCCACAGGGAATCCTTCGATGATCCATTTTAACCCTTCTTTCTGAATTCGGGTTGTAGAATCTTTACTAGTGAGGATGATAGTTTTGATTTTATCAAGCTCAACTCGTATCAATTCCTTATCAATTAAATCAAACACTGATTTATTTAATGACTTGACAGTTTCTTCACTTAAATAAATCACTGCAGATGATTGATTCGTTATAGCATAGCGGCCTTTATCTCCATTCACTGGTTTGCCTATCCTAATATTCCGTTGAAGCAATTTTTTTGTATCATCTTTATCATTCAACTTCACATGAGTCGTAAAATCGTATTCAATTTCGGGTTGATCTAGCCCGTATTTGGCAAGGTTATCCGGATTTAATGATTCATAGCGTTCAGCTTTGATAGTGGCTAACGCTCCCAAAGTAGGGAGAATGTTAGCACTCTTCAGTTTTATTTCTTTGGGTTGTTTGAGAAACCATTGGTTATTGAGTTGTTCAATCGAGTAGGAAATTCCATTAGCCACCTTTACTTTTGCTGAGGAAATATCGTCACTTGTACCTTCCCAAATTAGGTTAGGAAGTAGTTTCAGCGCTCCCTTTGATAATGCGTTGCCTAGTTCCTGATCGATGGTAAATACCGATGGGGAATTCTCAAATTTGGCATAATAGAATTTCTCTTCAGAGTTCTCTTTACCTATAAGGAGGTTTTTAGGTTGAACTCGATTAGGTCCACTGAATTCAATCGTTACCAAAGTAGCCGATTGGGTAAGTCCATATTGAGAGAGGGGATTTTCATACGCCCCAAGAATTGTCCGATAATCGAAGTCGAAACCACATATCGGGTTCACTAACTTCATCAATGATGATACTAATTTTGTATACATCTCGTTGATGCGCTTCTCTGTTTCAGTTGGAGGATCGTAGATAAAGGCAATGGCTTCGGCAGATTTTAAATCATTCATAATTTTTGAAGCAATTGCTTTATCTGCATCTAGATTGATTGGTTCCTTTAATCGATATGTTACTTTGTCTCCGACGAGTTCTTGTAACTGATATGAGTTAGCTCCTTTTACTTCGATGCCAATGATACGATTTTCTTCTGGAATGTCAAATAACTTCCTAGATCGATAAGCTCTATCTGGCTTATTTAAGAATTCTGTACTTGTACTCTCGATTAAATAACTTACCAATAATTGATCTTGATCGATTAATACTAATCGTCCTAATTGATTCTTTATTGTTGCCAAATATATCGTTCTCGAAGATAAACCAGAATTGGCCTCGTAGTTGAGCGTCACCTTAGTATAATCTTTTTTATTGGCAAGTTTCATTATATCGACATGCGCGGGACCTCCAGTACCCCCTATTGGTTGTTTCTGATCGATTATTTCTGATGAATTTGCTTTGAGTTGACTCAACGAATTGAGTAAATCTTGAACTGATTTTGTATCGGCCAGATGTCGGTTCGGTTCGATAATATCCCATCGGTCGGATTTAGAATTGGCCGATTCACTTCGTGGATTTCGTTTTGTCTTTTTCAATTCAATCGTTCTTATATCCATCTCGATTCTGACAGATTCGACGGAATCGGTGTCGATTCTAATTGGATTTTTATCGCGTATCTGTTGAAATGGTGAACCCTTCTTGGCAATTCCAAGGGGGTCATCCTTGGATTTAGGGAGATCATCAGAAGGTGAATTTTCCAGTAGAATATCAGATAGTTTCTCTCCATTAATTTCAAAGATCAATGGAGAATTTCCCACCTTGGCATAGTAGTATTTAATTTCAGTAATTTTGGGTTGAGGTGGAAGCATCGGGTTGAGGCTAGGGGGATTCTCAACTTTTGTTTCGACTCTGGAGATGTTCCCTATGTGCAAGGTTCGTGTGATTCCATTTTTATATTCCAGTGATATTATCCTTTTATTTTTATCATTATCATCTAATCCTCTTGAGAATTGGAAATGATTACCGGAATGAAACAGCTCTGATAATTTTAGATTTACGGCTACTCGAACCGAGAAACTAAATGGATCATCGAAGATTCCATTCATTGCCCCATAACTTAAAATCGTATCTGTATTCAATATGAACTTTTCAACCCAGAGTTCTGGTACCGCCTGAAGGACCTTTTGCAGTACGGTTGGATCGACACGAAATTCACTACCTCCGTTGCTCACACGCCAAACTTCTGCCATTCGTATCGTGGAAATCACCGGTTCATTCGTGGGTCGATCGTATGGAGGCATGGGCTTTGGATTTGGTGCGATTCTTCGTAATGTATAGCCACCTGAAGGGGTCATGACTTTAATTGATTGAACCTGATCGGAAACAATTGGTGTGGCAGCGGGTGCCGCATCGAGAGATACGACTTCTACAATTCGTTCTCGGGTATTTTGATCAAAAATTTGTCGCATTCGGTAAGATTCTACCGATCGACTGACAATTGAAATGATCTCTGGTGATAATCGAATATATTCTGGCTCATTATTGACTCTTAAGAAGACTGGTATCGTGAATGGGTCTTCTCCCGCCTTTTCTTTTGGGTGATAGAACAATAACTTGAATGGATTTGTGGTATCGAATGTTTCAATGATTATTTCAACTTTTTCCTTCGCCTCTTTGTCTAAATCGGATAGTTTTGCTTCGGGTATCGGTTGAAATCGAGTGGAGATATTTTGGATGGTATCGACGAGTTCCTCGACCACTTCTGAGCGTACTGCCCAATCGCCTTCCAATTGAAACGCATCTCGTTTATTTGATGGTTCTTTCTTTTTTAAGATAATAGCGCTGAATCCTGTTCGATTGATTTGAATTGATTTCCATTCTTTGGTATTCAATTCTCTCAATACTTCAAGAGACTTTGCTTCTCCTTTGGGATATTGGTGAGGGATTAAACCGATTGTTTCGGCGATTAAACCCCTATATGAAATCAGAGCGATCACTCCACCGAGAGTGAGAATTAATATAAATGTCGATTTCCAGTTCATTTTTCAATCCCTTATATTTCGCTCAGTTATCTTAATCTTCTAATCAACCAAACGACTGCACCCAAATATAAGAAAATTACCGGAGGACCCACCCAAGGTACCAGTTCCCAAAAGCCAATTGTGTCTTGGGATATTTTCACGCGGGGGTATTTCCAAATGGAGTTTTTGTTTAGTTTTTCTGAATCACTTTTCACATCGTTCTCTGTATTGTTGCTGGGTAGTCGGGAATCTCTGCCAATTAACCAATTACAACAATGCAAAAGTAATTGTTCATTTGATGGTTTTAGTTCCCTGCCATTGAATACATTTCCTGACCCAATGACGATTAAACGGGATTTTTTACGATCTGTTCTTGGTTCCCATTTTTTCGTTTGGGTACTCACTGTGAAATAACTATTGATAGTTTCACCAATACTGAGAATTCCTACTTGATCGAATTGTTGAGCCAGTGCAGCGACGGCTGCTCGATTCTCAAATTGCTCATCGAGCCATGAGAATGGAATCGGAGAATCGATCGCAACTGCGATGGGGAATGGTCCGTTTCGCTCGGCATCGCGAGTGCCATATTTTGGATCGCCGAGTTGTGTGGGTTCAAATTTTGGCACAACAATTCGGCGTTGTCCCCCCACGGAACGAATCACAATGAAAGGTAATTCTTCGTTCCAGCAGGCTTTGTTGGTGTAAGCAAATTCGGGGGCGTAGTCGAATTTATCCTCATATCCTTGGGCAAGGTAGATTGGTCTGGGGTGCCTTAAACGGATTTCTAATTTTTGGCCTATGGCCTTCTCTGTTAAGTGGAGAGCGGTCCATATGGCTGATGGTTTTTTGCCAACCGGAGCGGGAAACTCGATCGGAGGAATTTCACCTCCCCCTCCCCCGATTAAATCCCCTGCACTTCGGGCAGCGAATGCTTTTTTCTCAACATCATACATGATGGATTGTCGCCCCAATTCAATCCCGCGATCGGTTAGGATTGCTTCAAACAGATCGGGTTCCTCGATGGGGCTTGGTCCGGTTTCAATCGTGGGTCCCACGCAGGCTAACATGGGCTTACCTTGTTTGAGTACCTCTTTTAACACCGAGATTTGCTCGGCCGAGAGGCGATGCACACGGGGAGGGATCATCCCATCTTCTTCGGTCGTATTAATTAATGTTAATCTTGGGACAATAATGAGATCACACTCGTCCAAAATTTGTTTGAATTTTGCTTTTATATCTGTGATTTTTCGATTCGATAAAGCGCGATCATCTTTTAGTATGGCTTCAATTTTTTTCTCTAGGTCTTGTTTTTCATTCTGCAATTCTTTTTTACGTTCTTGGCTTTGGGCGAGCTGGTTCTCGAAACTTTTTATTTGTAGATTGCGAAATTCATCGTCGATATATCTGCCAACTTTGGCACGATAAAGTTGATTCAATTGATCAAGTGACAGGGAACGAAATTGCTCTTTTAATTGAGAAATGCGTTCCATCTGAAACACTAATTCGGCAATATCACGATCGAGGATACTGGCTTCCTCTTCAAGTCGTTCGAGCCGACTTTCCTCTAAACCATAAACGGTAGGTGAGGGAGGCCCGTTGCCCCAACGTTTGAGAA
Organism: Gemmataceae bacterium; assembly: GCA_026419115.1. Taxonomy (GTDB): domain Bacteria; phylum Planctomycetota; class Planctomycetia; order Gemmatales; family Gemmataceae; genus SKW135. Next base: position 35,122 of record JAOAAA010000008.1, on the reverse strand, counting down.
TCACATCTGTGACTTCAAAGCCATAGTTTTCCAAGGATTTTCGCAAACCGGCGGCAGTAAAGTTTTCTTGAAAACCATCTGCCACACTGGTCGAGAGCCATTCATGAACTACAAGGAATGCTACCTTGGGTTTCCGTTCTTGAACCGAAATGGCCCGACGGGCATAGCCTTCAATATCTTGTGCAATAAGTACCAAATTGCGGTTTGGTTTCCCATCATTCCACAGAGGGCCATTTTCTGACGCTTGTTTATCGAGCAATAAGAACTCGGTAAAACTGACCCGTGCAACGGAGCCTTCAAAGGCCAGCACTTTCTCGGGATTTGCTGCATCGGGTGTGATGGATATTTTGCGTCCACTGGCCAGCAATTTCTCGGCTTCGGCCTTTGGAATGGATTTGACACGATCATCGGCATAAAAAAGGATGCTATTATCCGGTGCCGATGCGAGAGCCTCGGCGAGGCCCGGTCGTGTGCGAGTTGCTGCAGCATATTGTTCGTCGAAATCTTCACGAGGGCTTAGGGTAATCACTTCAAATTGTGGCCCGAGAACGCGGAATTGGTCCACCAAGTCGAGCACCTTCTCGGTGATTTTTTGTTCGGCAGCGAGTTCCTGAGGGTCAGGCAAGGATGAGGTTTTTCCGAACAATTTTCGTTTCTGGGAAAGTTCCCCAAAGAGCTTCCCTTGTGGCAGAACCACGATCGTTGTTTTCGATTGGAGTTGCCGGAGTTCTTCTACTGTACTTTTGGGAAGAGAAAACTTGCCATCTCGGGTGAGGTCGAATTTTCGCGAGAATGAGAACGCGAAAAAGTTGATCCCCACAACGATCGCCAACGCGAGTATGATTTGTAATCCGGCATTCCCACGGACAGCGGAACGACGGGTGGCTGCGACGAGTAATCCGAGGATTAACTCGGTGATCATCCACAAAGAAATCATCCCCAGCCCGATGAATATCAGCCACATTCCGACTTGCGGAACCGTCAGCGATTCTGAATTGAAAAGGGCATGAATATCCGATCGATTGAGGCTTTCGAGGGGACGGGTTCCCAAATGCTCGCGCAAGCCGGCATAGCAGCAGATGCCACCGACAAAAATCAGGGGCAGGGCAGTTAGCCCCAATATCCTGACAAGGAAGCGAAATCGCCCTGCGATTCCTAAACGATGTCGGGTATCCAAACTTGGCATATCTCAAACCTTCTTAAGATCATTCCATCAATAAAATTTTATTGCCAACGACGACTTTCCACGCTGCGCACCGTTAAAAAAAACGCCAGCACTGCAACTGTGATATAAAGAACGAGGTGGCCGGTATCGAGGATTCCACGGCCAAAATCTTTGACAAAATGCGTGGGCAAGGCGAAATAAGCAGCGATTTGGTGATAGGGAGTTTCGGGAGGGAATAAGCGGACCATGAGATCGGCGATGAGAAAGATCATTCCCAAACTGACCGATAACAGGGCAGCCACCATTTGCGATTTCACCAAACTCGAAACCCAAATTCCTAGGGCTAGTAGCATCAGTCCCACAAAAAAGATGCCGATCCCTGCCGTCAACGCGGGGTAGGGGTCAATCCCTGCGGTGAGGACTGGAATTTCGTCGTGATTTTTATGGAAATAAGCAAAGACTCCACTGGTTAGGAATGCGAATAACGAAAATAAACAGGGAAGCCCTTTTCGACCAATAGGCATAACGATACTGGCGATCAACAGGACGATTCCCATACCGAGAGCAATGACCATCCCTTTGGCGTACAGTGTGAAGCCGGCCGCGTTCCAATTCAGGTCCATCAGGATGGGAAAATAGAAGACGAAGGGTACCCAAAGAATCAGGTAAAATCCGACGGCGGCCAGATATTTGGCGAGAACAATTTGCCAATCTCGCACGGGGGCGGTCATGAGCATTTCTAAAGTGCCCGTACCTCGCTCCTCAGCAAACAGGCGCATGGTGATTAAAGGAGGAACCAAAAGAAAAATGAACCAAAAAAGGTAGCCATCTAAAAGAACCACCCAAGGAAATTCGACACCAACAGGCCCCGAGGTGGTTAATTGTCGAAAGGCCAACCAATAATGTCCCCCCATCACCGCCAGAAAAACCACTAACACCACATAAGCAATCGGTGAAAGAAAATAAGCGGCAAATTCTCGTTGGATTAGGCTGAGGGTAGAACGCATAAATCTCCCGATGATTCTTCTGGTTGCTTCATGATTATTGGGGTTGTTCCACCATTCAACGGTCGATGGCACCGGTGATGGAAACAAAAAGGTCTTCTAAATTCCCGTTAGGGTGGCGTTGCTTTAATTGTTCTAAGGTCCCTTCGAGAGCCACTTGTCCTTGATAGATGATAATGGCCGAATCGCAGGACATTTCGACTTCACTCAGAATGTGAGTGGAAAGCAGGACCGTATGTTCTTGTCCCAATTCTTTGATCAGTTTGCGAGTCTCGCGGATTTGTGTGGGGTCTAACCCCACGGTGGGTTCATCGAGAATCAGAACCGGCGGATTCGCAATGAGGGCATCGGCAAGGCCGACCCGTTGCCGATACCCCTTCGAGAGGGTCCCGATTAGTTGACGGCGTACCTCTTTGAGCCAGCAGCGTTCCATCACAAATTGGGCGCGAATTTTTCTATCGCGAACGGGAAGCCCCTTCAAACCGGCACGAAACAGAAGGTACTCATCGACCCGCATTTCGGTATACAGTGGGCACGATTCGGGCAGATACCCGATATTCCGGCGGGCTTCGATGGGGTTCCAAAAAACATCGCAACCGTTAATGGTGGCTTGTCCGGATGTGGCCGTGAGGTAACCCGTTAAAATGCGCATCGTGGTCGATTTACCGGCCCCGTTTGGTCCTAAAAAACCAACCACTTTTCCCGCATCGACGTGAAAAGAGACGTCACGCACTGCCGGATAATCGCCGTAGTATTTGGTGAGATTCCGAACGGTAATCATGGGACGCCTATAGGGGTTTTTATCAGCTATCCGAATGTATGAAATAGGTTGTCGGAACGGGTTTGGCAAGGGTGAAGGAAATGGGTTTGAATTGATCCTGTGCGATTTCTAGGCGGTTCCGAATGATGACCTAGGCTATATGCAGGACCCATCTGATTGCATAATCTACCCTTATGAACCTACCCCTACGAATCGACCCCCATGAATTCAAATGAGCCTTTATCCGAGTCCGAGCGCCAACGATATGAATGGCAGATGTGGATTCCTGACTTGGGAGAAGAAGGGCAATTAAAAATCCGCCAAGCCAAGGTTCTTATTTCGCGAGTCGGAGGTTTAGGAGGGCTAGCGGCGTATGAATTAGCGGCGGCTGGCGTGGGGACGTTGATCTTAGCGCATGCGGGTAACGTCAAACCTTCGGATTTGAATCGCCAACTTTTGATGCAAGAAAGTGCCATTGGCTCTTCGCGTGTACAAACAGCCGCGAACAGACTGCGAGCGTTCAACCCCCATATTCAGATCGTAGAAATTCCTGAAAATGTCTCGACCGAAAATGCCGATCGATTGGTCCGCCTCGCTGATGTTGTGGTGTGTTGCGTTCCCAAATTCGAGGAACGATTAGCGTTGAATCAAGCCTGTGTCCGCGCCAACAAACCCATGATCGATTGTGCCATGTACGAGTTCACCTGTCAGGTCACCACGATTATCCCTTATGAAACGGCCTGCGTTGCGTGCCGCGTTCCCGAGGTTCCCCCCACTTGGAAACGACAATTTCCTGTGCTGGGAGCGGTTCCGGGGGTGGCAGGTTGTTTAGGAGCCATCGAGGCAATTAAGCTCATCACAGGGATCGGCGAACCTTTGAAAAACCGTTTGGCACTGTTCGATTTGAAAATGGGTCGTTTCCGTACTCTTCAGCTACAGCGGCGGAGCGATTGCTCCGTGTGCGGGCAAAAACATCATTCTGCAGATCAGGCGATTTAATTCCTTTTTTTCTCCGACTTATCGTTCTGATGCCAACTCTTCCTTTTTGTCTTTGGATTACACGCTCTGATGTCATGTTTATCATCAGAAGGCTTCATGGGCCTAGAAGTTTCTAAACAATTTAAGGGTTGTCAACTGGGCCTTTGGCACGAACCCCTATTTCCAGTAATGGAGTGAGTCCATGAACAACATGGAAAATCTCTCTCGCGCGACCTAACATCATCTCAAGTGGACCTCAACACGGTGCGGAAGATTCAGAATACCCATGCCTACGCAATTGTGCTGCCGAGATTACCATAAGATTTTACTCGTGGTATGGTCAGACTTCCGCGATGGTTCTGCCGAGATTACCATAAGGTTTCATTCGAGGTATGCTCAAGCTATTTTACACGGACCATTTTGTGTTACCCCTTCCCGAGGGGCATACCTTTCCCATGTCGAAATATCGCCTGCTGAGAGAACGAGTAGTGAACTCGGGGTTGATCCAGATCGAGCGGCAGTTGATACTACCCCATGCCGCAACCGATGAGGAACTGGCGTTGGCCCATGAAATCGATTACATTCAGGCCATGAGCCGAGGAACCATTTCGGAGGCCGATATGAAACGGATCGGCTTTCCTTGGTCCCCGCAGTTGGTGGAACGATCGCGGCGTTCTAACGGCGCCACAATTGAAGCCTGTTACAGTGCCCTCGATTCGGGGTATGGAATCAATTTAGCGGGGGGAACCCATCACGCATTTCGCGATCACGGAGAAGGGTATTGCTTGTTTAACGATGCCGTGATTGGGCTGCGGCAAATGCAACGAGAATCGCGCATTCAACGTGCTGCGATCATCGATCTAGATGTTCATCAAGGGAACGGCACGGCGGCCTTGTGTCGCCTCGATCCCTCCTTGTTTACCTTCTCGATGCACGGGGAGAAGAATTATCCTTTGCGGAAAGAAACCAGCGATCTGGATATTGAACTGGCCGATGGAACCACAGATCAGGAATATCTCGATCATCTCGAAGATCATCTTCCTCAGGTTCTCGAAAAAAGTCGAGCAGAAATGGTCGTGTACTTGGCAGGGGCCGACCCGTTTGAGGGGGATCGTTTAGGACGATTGAAACTCAGCAAAAAGGGCTTATTGCAACGGGATCAAATGGTCGTCGAACAATGCAAACGAAATGGCGTGCCGATGGTGATTGTCATGGCCGGAGGATACGCACATAATGTCATCGATACCGTTGATATTCATTGGCAAACGATCCAATATGTGTTGGAACAAAGCTCAAGCCGATCCCTTCAATCCCCCTGAGAAGCGGTCAACCCCAAGGCCTGTAATCGCCGCAGTAAGCGAGAACGGTGAATCCCTAACGCTTCCGCAGTGGCCGTTTGATCCCCTCGGCATTTCCGCAAGGTTTGCTCAATCAATCTTTTTTCGACCTGTTCGAGAATCTGATCCAATTGGATCGGCCGAGGTTTGGGAAGGTTGGAACTACTTTGTAAGGAAACCGACAGGGCTTTCAGATGATTCGGCAGATCGTCAAAGGTGACCTGCGGTTTCTGGGAGTGGCTGGCAATTTCTGCAAGGATAGCTCGCATTTCGCGAAGGTTATTCGGCCATGAGTAATGGGTAATGGTTTGTAGAACCTCGGGGCTACTCTCGATTTTGTCAAACTTTTGGAGTTCCCGTTGCCAAATGGCGACAAGGTTTTGTGGATGGGCACTGAGGGCAGGTAGGTCGATTTGCAAAATCTGGAAGGCATCGCGATAACTGGGAATGATGTTCTCGAAAGTGGTGCTACCGTTGATAATTCGGGGCGGATTCGGATGCGTAATCCACCATTCGACTAACTCAGCTTGCAGATCGGCCGCGAGCAGCGCCGGCTCGCGAAGATAAATCGTCCCTACTAAAGGCGAATCGGCAAGGCCATTGTGACCAAATAGTAAACCCCGAATGAGATAGGGCTGCAACGCAGGTGTATCGATGAGAATAAAGGCTTGTTCGGTTGTGATGCCAAAATGATGAATGGCCCGAGCGAGTGTTTGTTTCCCAATTCCCTGAGGTCCCTGAATCCACAAGGGGGTTTTCAGTGAACTGGCCAATTCCGCTTGTGCAAATTGTCGATCGTTCAAGCCTAAATTATCCAACGAATGCTGCTTGATGTGCCCTTGCCGAAGATTAATCAGATTGGGGCTGATCCCTTTCGTAGGTTGATCGGGCTTGGGTTTCTCGATGGGATGAATCAGACCGATAATCCCCGTGATTTGGGTTGCATTTTGTAAGGGGATAAAGGTCACCTCCCACCAAGGGGGGCCGAGTCGAGCGGGGGGAATCGCCCGTCGAACGGTCATGACACGGCCACGAAAAACCCCTTTGGGGGGCGCCATGACCTGAAGCACAGCCCGCACGGCAGCGGGGCCTTCCAGCTTACGGGGATTAGCGTATTCTTGAAGGACACTTTCCGATTTCAGGCCCGTTAAGGCTTCCCACGAGGCATTGACCATCCGCACTCGCCGGCGGCGACTGAGAAAGAACATTGCCTGTTGGCTTTCACCAATTAACTCTGCCCATGCCTGACTCATACCGGTAACCTAATCCTATCTATTCGATCATCAAAACACGTTTCCTACTCGTTCTCGTTCCAGTCAACATTTGACCAATAACCGCACGATTTCCTTTCGATTGTCAAAACACATTCCCCAATCGTTCTCGTTCCGTTGACCATTTGATATGCTAGGAACATCTCTCAAATGCGAGGCTTGCTTATGCGTTGCACCTGTTTTTTCTTCGTTCTGGTATCCTTTGGCTCGCTTCTTGCTGACGATAAGGATATGAAGTTGGCTTATACCCATTACAACAAAGGGTATTTTGAAAAAAACTCTTCGGGCTTGAAAGGGGAAGCATCTTACTTGGTGATCTCGGATCGGGAAAAGTTCGATTCCATCTTTGGAGTGGGCTTCGTGATGGGACCAAAACCTGTGTTGTTACCCAACGATGCCGACGAATTCAAGAAACTCTTGGTCATCGCCACCATTAAACGAGGCAATTCTATCACCAACTACGAAATCAAAGGGGTCACCATCACCGAAGGAGTGGTCACCCTCGACTACAAAGCCACTGCAGAAGCTCCCAGCACGGCCACGTTTGCAAGCCCCCTGATCCTTTCGATACCCAAAGAGAAGGTCAAAAAAGTGATCTTCAACGAAAATGGGAAAAAGGTCCACGAAGAAGCCGTGAAATAATCCCCCGCATGTTCCGTCTTTTTCTCATCGCATCCTGACGGCTTGAAAGTTTTCGTTCCCCTTGTGTTTGAAAGGAATTGAGACAGAGTTTTTGAAAACCCTACCTTTTAGAGGTCGATCTACTATCTTGCTCTTTAATCTTGTAGAAACGAAAGATCGGACTTTGTTTATGCGTGCATTGCTTGCCAGTCTTGTGGTTGGATACATAGGCGTTTGTGGGGCGTTCGCTCAGGTTTCCAAAGAACCGGCCACTGCGATCACACAAGCGCAGATTATCGTCTCGGCTACACAAACGATTGAAAAAGGAACCATCGTCATTAAAGATGGAAAAATTGTGGCGGTGGGCGAAAAAGTCGAGATTCCCTTGGGCGCTCGGGTGCTGGATGGTACAGGGATGGTGGTTTCGCCGGGTTGGATCGATGGGCTGACCACACGCGGATTTGATTCGGCTCAAAAACGGCCGCTCTCTCCTCCGGCTGGTCCCGAAGACCTCGCCTCGGATGTGTTGGCCGCGACCAAGCCCGATCATCGGAAAGGTTTGATGCCTGAATTCGAAGTGCGTACTGCCTTGCGCCCCGACGATCCCGCAATGAATGATTGGCGTCGCGCGGGGTTTACGGCGCAACTGTCGGCACCGGAAGGCTCGTTTCTTTCGGGGCAATCAGCCGTGATTTCCTTGGGTGGAAAATCCCCGCGTGAGATGATTCTGCGGGCGCCGGTATTTGAGCATGGGATGCTCCGAACCATTGCAGGGGCCGATTATCCTCGGGCTTTGATGGGGGTGATCGCTCACCTTCGGCAATTATTTCTCGATGCCGATCGCCATTCTCGTTTAATCCAAAAATCCCAACAAGGGGGGGGGGCAGAAAGGGTTCCTGCCGACCCGTGCTTGGAGGCGGTGGCCCTTATTTTGCAAAAGAAATTGCCCCTCTGTTTCGAGGCCGATACCTCCAGTGAAATTCATCGCGCGTTGGATTTTGCCGAAGAATTCAAAATCCCCGTCGTGATCTCGGGGGGAAGAGATGCTTGGAAAGTAAAAGATCGGCTGGCAGCGAGCAAAACTCCAGTGATCCTGAAACTCAGTTTTTCTGAACCGCTCGAAAAGGAAAAAGAAATGCCCCCGCTGGCGAAAATCGAACGGGACCGCCAACGGGCCGAAGAGGTAGCCTGTGCCCAACAGCTCCATAACGCAGGGGTGAAAATCGCATTTAGCACCCAAGGAATTTCGGGAGATAAGCCGGTCGAAAAATGGCGAAACCATTTACAAAAAGCCCTTAAGGCTGGTTTGAGCCGCGAGGCCGCCTTTCTCGCCTTGACCCGAAATGCAGCCGAGATCGTGGGGGTATCCCCTCAAATTGGCACCTTAGAGGTAGGGAAATATGCTCATTTGCAAGTCACCACGCACCACCCGCTCGATGCCGAGGCCCAAACAAAATGGGTCTTCGTAGACGGGGTCATCTACGAGCAGGAAATGGTCAAAAAGGACCCTCCCAAAATTGGTCCCATTGAGAAAAAGCCAGACGCCACCGAGAAAAAGCCCGAGGTCGCAGAACCCAAAGCGGGTGAAGAAATCGAAACCGAAGCGATGCGGAAACCCAAACTGCAAACGAAAGGGAACGTACTGCTGAAAAATGCCACCATCCTCACTTGCAGCCGAACCGGCACGATCGAAAATGGTGAAATCGAAGTGGTCGCAGGGAAGATTCAATATGTGGGACCGGCCCGTATCCGTGAGGTTCCGAAAGAGATCACCGTTGTGGATCTCGGGGGCTGCTTCATCATGCCAGGGATTATCGATACCCATGCCCATTTTGCCATCTCGGGCGGGGTGAATGAATTTTCTCTTTCGGTCGTTCCGGAAGTGCGTGTGCGAGATGTCATCGAAGCCGAAGATGTCCAAATTTATCGGAGCTTGGCCGGTGGAGTGACCACGGCCCGATTATTGCACGGGTCGGCCAACGTAATTGGTGGTCAAGATGCCGTCATCAAATTGAAATGGGGCCGCTCGGCGAAAGAATTATTGATTCAAGATGCCCCTCGCGGAGTCAAATTCGCGCTCGGGGAAAACGTCAAACGAACCGATGGCCGCTTCCCCAATTCTCGAATGGGTGTCGAAGCCGTCTTAGTGCGAGCCTTCTCGGAAGCCAAACTGTATCAGAAACAATGGGACGATTATCGCGCCTCGAAGGGCACCTTGCCGGAACCCCGTCGGGACCTTCGCTTGGAAGCCTTGGCCGAGGTATTAACCGGTGATATTAAGATTCACTGCCATTGTTACCGCAGTGACGAAATTCTAATGCTTTTGCGAGTGGCCGACCGTTTCGGCATCAAAATCAAATCGCTGCAACACGTTCTCGAAGGCTACAAAGTGGGGCCAGAAATCGCAGCTCACGGGGCGAGTTGCTCGTTGTTTAGCGATTGGTGGGCCTACAAAATCGAGGCGTTCGATGCCATTCCGTTTGCTGCCGTGTTGATGCAAGAATCGGGTGTGGATGTGTGCCTGAAGTCTGATAGTAACGAATTGGTTCGCCATCTGTATCAGGAGGCAGCCAAACTGATCAAATACGGCGGAATGGACCCAGACGATGCCCTGAAAACCATCACGCTCAACCCTGCGAAACAATTGGGGTTAGAAGCACGGATCGGTTCAATCGAAGTGGGGAAACAGGCCGACTTGGCCATCTTTAATGGGCACCCTTTGAATGGGTTTAGTCGCTGCGAAATGACCCTTGTCGAAGGGGAAGTTTACTTCCAAAAAAGCGAAACCTTCAAGGCTAACCCCCTTGCCATCGAGGGACCTAAAAAACCTCTTCCCAGACCGATCGTTTTACCCAAGGGGGATTCCCCTCAGGTCATCGTCAACGCGATTATCCACACCGGTCAGGAAAAATCGGGCCGTGGAGTAGTCGTTATCGAAAAAGGCAAAATTGTTTCCGTGACGTTTGGGACCTATTTGAAGGATGCCGAGGTTGCAGACAAAGGGAACGCGATTGTGGTCGAACCCCTAGGGAAAAAGAATGCCCCCGTGTTGGTGAAAATCCCGCAGAATGCCCAGATATTCGACGGTACAGGTTTCCATTTATACCCCGGAATGATCGACACGGGAACCATTTTGGGGCTGACCGAACTAGGTCAATCGAAGGAGACGCAGGATTTTGCCGAGGGGGGGGATTTCCAACCCGATCTCCGAGCGGCCGCTGCAATCAATCCTGATTCCGAATTGATCCCCGTCACGCGAGCGAACGGAGTATTGACAGTGGTGACCCGCCCGATTGGACCGACAGTCGCCGGCCAAGCCGCGTTGATTAACCTCGCGGGTTGGACCCCGAAAGATATGATCGTTCGTGATCCGGTGGCCTTACATGTGGAGTTCCCCGCAGAAATGCCGTTTGTGACCGGTGACCCCACGATGCCGGCCTTGGGGCGAGCTATTGCCAAAAAACAACGGGAAGAGAAAATTCGTAAACTCAAACAACTTTGGGCCGATGCCAAAGCCTACGAACAAGCCCGCTCCGAATCACGCACCTTACCGATCAATCCCCGCTTGGAAGCCCTGATTCCGTTCGTGAAAGGGGAACGCCCCGTCATTGTCAGCGCCTTCCGAAAACCGGAAATTCTCGATGCCCTGAAACTCTCGGAAGAACTCGGCTTCAAGATGATTCTCAGCGGGGCCGTTGATGCTTGGAAAGTGGCCGATGAACTGAAGAAACGGGATATTCCCGTGATTATTGGCCCCGTAATGACTATGCCTCAAGAATGGTACGATCCTTACGACGCGCCGTTCACCAATGCACTCCGCCTGCAAAAAGCCGGTGTGCGGTTCTGCATTCGTTCCAATGGATCGAGCAATACACGGAACTTGCCCTACGAGGCAGCCATGGCGGTCAGTTATGGCCTTTCTCCCGAAGAGGCACTCAAAGCGATTACGCTAACACCCGCACAATTTTTTGGCCTTGAAAACGAACTAGGAACCATTGCTGCGGGGAAACGGGCCAACCTGATTTTAACCACAGGGGATATTTTACAACCATCAACGCAAGTCCATGCGATTTGGATTGATGGAAAGCCTTTGGAGCCGACAAGTAAACAAACCCGTCTTTACGACAAGTATCGGGAACGACTCCAAGAATTCAAATCGGGTAAAATCCCCCTAGGCACCAAGTAAAGCCGTTTCCGCAATCTCGCCCCCCACATCGTTTTGATTCCACCACGATCACTTGAACGGCCCCACATCGATTCGGATCAACCACATCGTTTTGATTCAAGCACATCGTTTTCACCCGACTGGCAGCGCCCATCGATCACGGGTCTTCGTTCGGTTGAACCTGTCGCCGAATGTTTGTATCTATGCAATATGATAGGCTCCACAAAGAAAGGGAATCCCTTTGCCGGTGTGCCGGTGATTTCTGGGCCAACGGCTTCGGGCAAGTCGAATTTGGCCTTGCGTTTGGCAGAAGAACTAAACGGGGAAATCATCTCGGTCGATTCGATGACCCTTTATCGCGACATGAATATCGGTACGGCCAAGCCCACCCGAGAAGAGCAAGCCCGCGTTCCTCATCACCTCATCGATGTACTCGATCCATCCGAATCGGCTCATGTGGCTTGGTGGCTTGAACAAGCACAACGAGTTTTGGCAGAGATTCGCTCGCGGGGGCGTTTGCCGATCTTTGTGGGGGGAACGCCCATGTATCTGAAAGCGATGATTCATGGCCTTTTCGATTCTCCCCCTGTCGATGTGCAGATTCGTCAACAGTTAGAGGAACAGGCGGCTCAACTGGGGAATGAGGCATTCCATGCTCAACTGAAAGAGGTCGATCCCATAACGGCCTCTCGTTTACATCCCAACGATGTGCGACGGGTGGTACGGGCGTTGGAAGTTTATCGCTTATCGGGGAAGCCCCTTTCGGCATGGCAAACGCAAGGTTGGTTCGATGAAAGCCAACCCGCAGCAGACCAAATCCCGAAAATTTGGGTGATCGATTGGCCAAGGCAGGAATTGCACCAGCGAATTAACCAGCGGGTCGAGGCCATGTGGCAAGCCGGTTGGGTGGAGGAAGTTCGTCAGCTTTTACAGCGTGAAAAACCCCCGAGTAAAGAGGCCCTGCAAGCATTAGGCTATTCTGAGATTATCGCGTTTCTGAAAGGAGAGAAAAATTTTACTCAGACCATAGAAGAGATTTCGGCTCACACGCGGCAGTTCGCCAAACGACAAATGACTTGGTTTCGTGGGCTGAAGGTTTGTGAGTTTGTACCGGCCAAAACTTCTTACGAACAATGGGTAGAAAAAATAGTTGAATTCACGTCGGCTTCGAGTTAATGTAATAAATAATGTTGAGAACCGAACCCTTTTTGCCGTGATCGTTGAAAGAAGCACAGAAAAAAGCCCAAGAAACATCTAACAAAACCGTAGAATGTGCTATCATCGAATAAGGGTGAGGTGCCAACCATGTCCGCGGTAAGTGGCGGGTATTATATTGTTCCAATAAAACCAGCCCTTTGAGTCTATCACTGAAGAGGAACCCAATGAAGACGTTGACCTTCCAAGTCATTGAAGGGGTTGATAAAGGCCGAATCTATCGGGACCTTCCTGTTCCGGTCACGATCGGTCGAGAAGAGGGGAACCTTCTCCGTTTGAACGATGAACGAGTCTCGCGATTCCATGCCAAGGTCCAACAAGAAGATTCGGACGTGATTTTAACGGACTTGGAAAGTACCAATGGCACGCGAGTGAACGGACAACCCGTGCAAATCCGACGTTTGCGCGTGGGTGACCAAATCAACTTGGGCCGATCGATGTTGCTGTTTGGAACCCTAGAAGAAATTGCTGCGAGAAAATCGGCCACCAAGGCCGAAGCTGCCGCTGCGAACGGTCTGATTGAAGGGACCGTTGCGGGGACCGTTCCAGGGGATGATCTGGGTTTTGATTTGGCTCCGAGTAGCCCGACCTCGCCGGGGGATAAAACCGCTTTCGGATGGGGGGCCTCGGAATCGCAATTGCCCCCGCTGCCGCTCAAACTCACACCGGCTCAAGCGGCCCGTTTGGCAGAAATTTTCGACTTTCTGCATCGGGGTTTAGCCTTGGCCACGGAAAATATCCAAGCCAATGAAGATGCCACCGAAGTTCGCATTCAATATGCCGAGTGGCAAAGCATCCAAGCCACTCAACTCTTCTTAGCTCGATATATGAGAATGGTTGCCGATCCCGATCATTCCGCCGATTGACCCTTTTGAAGAATCGCTTGTTCCCAATCGTTCTTCCTCTCGTTTGCTTCTTACGAAAATGGAATGAGTTGGCAGGAATTTATCCGGCACGAGAATCATCTCGGATTCGATCTTTAGATTCTTAAATGGGATTGGTTAGGGCTTGGGTTGAGGTTGATTTCGTTTCAAAAAGTCAATCACCTGATCCCGAGCGAAATCGGGGATATTATCCAATTCCTCTTCGTTCAAACGGCCATCCTTGTTCTTATCGTATTGAGAAGCAATCGCTTTGATTCTCTCGGGAATGATAAAGCCTTCCTTGGGAATGTCAGATTCACCTTTCTTTTTGACGTTCGGCGGGGGGCTTGAGCCGAGAAGTTGCCCAAGAGCGGCCCCTCTCATTCGCATGACCTTCTTCATGTCGTCCATGGTATCAGTAATGACCTGAATGCCGAAAAGGGCCATTTCGTCAAAGGTCTGTTCACCCCAGCGCACTGTTTTGGGGGGACTACTGGGATTGCGGGGGTTTTCGCTGCTGTTGTCGAAGACCGCTTCAAATTTGACTCGTGAGTTCTTCGGGATTTTTACAGGTTCCGCAAAGTAGTACGAGCCTTGCCAGTTGAAGTCCCAATCTTTGATCCAGATCAAGGGGATTTCTTTCCCCTCGGGAGTTTCGGCCCATGCCTTGATTTCTTTCCCAATCAAGTGCATGTGAGGGAACGCACTGAGCGCTTGCACATCGCAAGGCAGCGGTTCGGTCGTGGTGCTGACTCGGTAGTTCTTGTCACCCGGTTTAATGTTCAAGGCCGTATAGGCTAAGCCGATCCCCCCCACGATTTTTTCAGCCGGTTTCTTGGTGAAATAGACCCCGACCTGAGAACGATCTTTCTCTTCCTTACCTGTGGGATGGTAGTGAATTTGTAAAACCAAATCGGAACCTTTGCGGATGTATTTGCCAACACCTTCGGGGAGTTGCTCGGCACCGGTTCCCGGCGCCCAAGCTCCTAAGCCTCCGGTGGGAAAGAAGCCCGGTCCGCCAAAAGCCCGATAGCCGTATTCTTTCTCGGCTTCATCTTTCCGCCGTGCAATTCCCGAAGAATCCAAATACATAATGGCATGATGAACTACGGAACGATTACCCGGACGGAACTCCACAGCCGCGACAGTTTTATCTTCATCGATGGGGATCGGGATCACGAAGCATTGTTGAATATCCCTTCCATTGGCAGGGATCGTGAAGGCCTCTTTCATTTCAAGGATCATATCGGGTTTGCCAATTTGCCAACCTTCGGGAAAGTTCGGCAAGGGGGGAAGGTCTTTGGCGTTCCCTTCAGGGGCGCCGGCCTTGGCCCAGGCTTTGAGGGTCGCTAATTCAGCCTCGGTCAGTTTCCTTTCATGGGCAAATTTGCCGTAACCCGTTTCGGCCTTCCATGGAGGCATTTGCTTCGATTCGGTCACTTGCACAAGGAAATCGGCCCGTTTTGCAGCATCTTTGTAGGTCAGTAAAGGGAACGGACCTACTTCACCGGTCCGATGACAGCTGGCACAATGCTTCCAAAGAATGGGGGCCACCTCTTTATTGAATGTCGGATCGGCTGCAACCACCGGTGTCAACCAAACGAGCGTCCCGACCGCAACGACGTACCAAAGTTTCACGAATGCATCCTCCTTTGTTTCATCCTACTTACCCAAGATAGACACCTGATGTTTCAGAAGCTATCTTCTTCGTAGAATGTTCACAGAAATCTTTCTCTAGGATTGGCTTGTGGCTAAAGAAACCTTGCGTGTTCCCCTTTCGGAGTTACCGTACCAAACGGAAGGAATTTTTTTTGCCATCCTAACTGAACGGCGGGCAGGCAAAACCCGAGACGGCAAACTTTATTATTCTTGTCGCATTCGGGATCGCCATCGTCAGGCCGGTTTTATGGTCTGGGAAAATAGCCCCTATTTCGAGCCTTGTCGGGATTCTTGGAGCGAGGGGAAATTCTTCAAAATCAAGGGCACCCTTTATCATCATGAAAAATATGGGCTGCAACTCGAAATCGGGTTGATTCGCCCCGTTGAGGATCGGGATCGGGAAGATGGCTTTTCCGAGGCGGACTTTCAACAGGTTTTGCCGATTGCTCCGGAGCAATTATTCGAGGAATTGGTTCAACTTGCCGAACTCGAAATCGATTTAGAACCCCTGTGCCGCTTAGTTTTAACTTTGTTGAATCAACATAAGAGTAAGTTACTTCAGCTACCGGCAACCCCGCGACATTATTACATCCATGCGGGGGGATGGTTGGAACATACTTTGGCGGTTACTAAAAATGTCCTGCTTTTGGCGGACCGCTACATCAGGCAATACCCGTTACTTCGGCCTCCTTTGAATCGGAATCTTTTAGTAGCAGGAGCCATTCTGCACGAAATTGGCCGAGTCGTTGAGTTGGAACCGCCTGCGAAGCTACTGGAACCTTTTGATTATTCCATCCAAGGGCGATTATTGGGTCATTTGATCCTTGGACGAGATTTGGTTCGCGAAGCAGCCCAAGCCCAAGGGGACCTTTCTGGGGAATTAATCACCTTGTTGGAACACATGCTTTTGAGCCATTTGGCCTTACCCGAGTGGGGTTCGCCACGCCTTCCGTTGATTCCGGAAGTGCTCATTCTGCACCATGCCGATGATCTCGATGCCAAAATGGAAATGTTCACCCGTTGCCTGATTCATGATACCAGTCAAGGCCCGTTTACCGAACGAGACCCGATTCTAGGTCGAAACCTATTGAAACAACGCGAGCAATAATCGATTATTATTTTTTCAAAGAGATCACCCCATTTTGGTTCGTCAAACGTATGTCATCATCTCATGAGCATCCGAATCACCCCTCAGGGAAAAGGATCGAGCGGGAATTTGGTGTTCCCTTTCCTGGGGAGATACCCCCTCCTGACCAATGGACGCAAACCGCATTGAAAAGTTACCCCAGCGATGGGCCGCTCGATTGGCAACAGCTTTTTGGAAGATCGGCCCCCGTGATGATTGATATTGGCTGTGGGAATGGTCGCTCGACGATTCTTTCTGCGGTGTCGCGGCCCCATTTTGATCATCTGGGGGTCGATACGTTGCCGGTGGTGATTCGCTACGCTCGGCGACGAGCCAACCAAAGGGGACTCAAAAACATTCGTTTTGCTGTGGGGGGGGGGCATGAATTACTCGAAAAATGGGTCGCTCCCCATTCGGTGAAAGAAATTCATGTTTATCATCCGCAACCCTATTATGATCCCTCGCAAATTCATAAGCGATTGATCACCCCCGCCTTTTTGAGTCTGGTGCATCGCTCCCTTTCTGCAGATGGATTATTTGTGATCCAAACCGATAACCCCGGATATTGGAAATACATCAAAGAGGTGCTGCCCATGTTTTTTAACTTCCATGAGCGGATTGGTCGCTGGCCGGATGCCCCCCGTGGACGAACCCGACGAGAAATCATTGCATTGAAAAAGAAACTGCCGATCTTTCGAGGGACTGCCACTCCTTTGCCTAACCTTTCCGAAGAGAATGCCCTGCGATTAGCCTCCGAGTTGCCGGTTCCCACGTTCGATGCGGATCGACGACTGCGCGAATTGGATCGTCTAGAATAGCCGAATGGGTGAGACTCGCTGGAAAGCTCGTTCGCTATTTCCGCCATCTTTAGATTCCCTCAAGAAGTATTACCTTCCCCCTCACTCATTCCACCATCTTTAGATTCCCGAAACGAAACATCGCCTCTCCCCCCCCCTTGGGATGATCCCCCGTTTGGCGTTTTCTGAAAAAGTAGGCGCGTTGGGAACGGTCGTACATCATCAGGCGGGATCGGTACTGATACAATTTCCTTGGTCTGTTTTTTGAGGAATCACCATGAACCCGCAACGTATTGTGTTGTTGTTACTTCTCTCCATTTCGCTGAGCAGTTGGGCAGACGACATTCTCTGGATCGAAGGGGAAAAGCCGACAAAAGCCGATGTGACGCGCTTCCCACAATGGTACGATATGGTCAAACGCGACCAACTTTCGGGGCGTGATTTTATCTCGCATTGGAACGAAAAAAAAGCTGGCACGGTGGAATATCAGTTTACGGTAGCGAAAGCAGGCACCTATGAATTTTGGCTGCGGGCCAATCCGGTGCAAAGCAAGCTGAGTTATCAACTGAACGGCGGAGAATTCAAGGCCATCGACTTTGAAAAAAATGTGATCGATAACACGAACATTGCGGCCGATGATAAGCCCGATCTTCGCTTTGTCGCGTGGATCAAAGTAGGCAAACTCGATCTGAAAAAAGGGAACCAGAGCCTCGTATTCAAATTGGAAAGCAAAAACCATCATCATGGAATTATTGATTGTTTTGTGCTTTCCGCTCAGCCGTTTACTCCAAAGGGGATTCTGAAACCGGGTGAAACAGCCCCCGTGGCAGAGGAGGATCGCGGTTGGGTTCCGTTCAATCCTGCGAACGACCCGTTCAAAGCTAGCCCGATTGATTTAAGAGATTTGAACGAGAAGGTTGCGGGGATGTCAGGCCCCATCCGCACGAAAGGTTCCGAGTTTATTCGTGGGGATGGCGAACCCATCCGCTTTTGGGCCGTGAATGGTCCTGCCAGTCGATCCGGTGAGGATTTGGCTTACGAGGCTCGATTACTCGCCAAATATGGGGTGAATTTAGTTCGCATCCATCATGGCTATTACAACGAGCAAGGCGAGCTGGACCCCGCCAAAATTCAAGAAGCGATTGAAGTGGTCGAGACCCTGAAGAATCACGGCATTTATAGCCATTTTTCGATTTATTTTCCCCTGTGGTTGAAACCGAATGCGAAAACCCCTTGGGCACAAGGGTACGATGGTAAGAAGAATCCTTTTGCCAGCTTGTTCTTTAACAAATCTTTTCAACAGGAATATCGCAATTGGTGGAAGGCCCTTTTGACCACACCCCATGCGAAGACGGGAAAAAAATTGATCGATGAACCTGCCGTCATGGGCTTAGAAATCCTTAACGAAGATTCGTACCTTTTCTGGACCTTCAGTGATGATAACATTCCCGATGCCCAATTGAAGATTTTGGAAGCCCAGTTTGGCGAATGGCTAAAACGCAAATATGGCTCGATCGATAAGGCCTTGACCACATGGGGGGGGGGGAAACTCAAGCGAGATCAACCTGCCGAGGGACGGATCGCCTTTCGCCCCTTGTGGAATATGGCCAATGAACGAACCACGCGGGATAAGGATACCGTAGCATTTTTAATCGAGAGTCAACGCCGCTTCTACGACGAAACCAAATCCTTCTTGCGTGAATTAGGATTCAAAGGGGTCATCACCGCCTCGAATTGGACCACGGCCGATGCCCGAGTTTTTGGCCCCTTAGAGAAATACTCTTACACTGGCACGGATTTTGTGGATCGGCATGGGTACTTTAGCTGTTTTCACAAGGGAGAAAATGCCGAATGGTCGATCCGCAACGGACACACCTACCGCGATCGAAGTGCCTTCAAATTCGAGGCCGAAGAGTCAGGCAAACCCCGTGTGTTCGCTCATCCGGTGATGGACCCCAGCTACAATAACTTGCCTTCGATGATCTCGGAAACCACCTTTACTCGCCCCAACCGGTATCGTTCGGAAGCTCCTATTTATTACGCTGCCTATGGGGCCTTGCAAGGGAGCGATGCGATTGTGCATTTTGCATTCGATGGGGCGCGTTGGTCGGTGAAACCCGGCTACTTCATGCAACCTTGGACCTTGTGCTCGCCTGCCATGCTCGGACAATTCCCTGCCACCGCTTTGCTATACCGGAAGGGGCTGATCCAAACGGGAGAAACCGTTGTGAATCTCAACCTGAAGCTCAATGATTTATTGAATCTTCAAGGGACCCCACTACCACAAGATGCCTTGTTGGATGAACTCCGTTTGAAAGATGTCAAAGGAACTTCCACCTTGAAACCGGGCGAACTGATCGATCCTTTGGTTCATTATGTTGGACGAACGAATGTGAATATCACCCAAGAGGGGGGGGGATCGACCCTCAGCGATCTCTCCAAATTCATCGATCGAAAAAAAATGGTGGTGACCAGCAGCACGAATGAACTCAAGCTCGATTACGGGCAAGGGATTTTGCAAATCAATTCCCCCAAGGTTCAGGGGCTTTGCGGTGCCTTAAAGCTCGCAGGTCGTACGGAATTGAAAGATATTGAAGTTTCTTCCGCTCTCGAATTGGGTCATATTCTTGTGGTCAGTTTGGATGGGAAACCTTTGGCGCAGTCGGGTCAAATGCTTCTCCAAGTGATGACCGAAGAACGTCCCAGCCGATTCCAAACGGAAAAAGGTCCCAATGGCGTTCAAAAAATTGTGAACATCGGAACCGATCCTTGGCTCTTCAAGCCGATCGAGGGAACCATTCGCTTCAAACGGGCCGATGCCGCGCAACTGCGCATCACACCTTTGGATCATTACGGGTATCCTCTGGTAAAAGAGGCCTCGCTTGGGGCAGGGGAAATCAAGCTGAAACCGAGTTCGCTGTATTACCTCATTAGTCGCGATTAACATGCCGATTATTTTCTTCGATCTTAAGGCCCTCTCTCTCATCGAATGGTTTGGAGAAGATCGTGTGAAAGCCCATTCAGATCAAACGTCGTTTGCTGCGGGGAATTTGGACCATTTGTTGAAAGAGTGATTCGATCGACTCGGGATGAGGTTCGTCGGTGTAGGTATGGGTAATCCCGAGAGCATTGAGTTTTTCATGAAGCCGATCGTTCCCTTTTCGATTAGGAGAATCGAGTTCACATCCGAAGTAAATCGTAGCTAGCCCCCATTGCGGAATCGCAAACAAGGCGGAATCTTGGCGACAGCTTTCACGATTTTTGTAGATACTTTGTAATTCGGGTCGCAGTTCCCAATAAAGGTGCTGGTCGATGGTAGCGTTCCACGCATAAACACCTTTGAATACGTTTGGGGAACGAAATGCCATCCGCAGGGCAGCATGTCCCCCCGAACCTAGTCCCATGACCAAGAGGTTCTGCTCGGTTGCGAGACAGCGTTTCTGAGCCTCGGGGAGAAGATGTTCCAAAACAAATTGGCTAGGGGTAATTGCATCATGAAAATGGGGAACAGGACGATCGGTCCACCAACTCTCACCCGCTAACGGTACCACACAATTCAGACGAGCTTGCTGGCAGGCCCTTTCCCAAATGGGGTAAGCGCTCGGCCAAGCCTGATCGAAATGGGGTAAATACAACAATAAAGGTCTTTCGGGTTGAATAATCAACAGCTCGGCTGCTAATCCCGATAATTCGATCCGTTGCCAAGACATACCCTAGTACCTACCTGTTCCAAAGGTCGAAACTTCACACCACACGTTCCCCATTCGAGAGAATCCCCCCCGTGATGCTCATTCATTCGCGAGAGTTAAAACCATCCCCCCGTGACGGGAATCACTTGTCCGGTGAGATATTCTGTTTCTTCACTCGCCAAGAACAGGACCACATGAGCAATATCGTTGGGGTGCCCAATTCGGCCGATGGGGATTTGTTTTTCATATTCGGCAACCATCTCGGGCCTAATATCGCCGATCATCGAGGTTTGCACAATCCCCGGCGCAATCGCATTGACGGTGATTTTTCGACGGGCTAATTCTTTGGCCAAGACCTTGGTAAGTGCAATGACCCCCGCTTTGGCGGCTGCGTAGTTCGCTTGCCCATGAAAAGGAAACAAGCCCGCGATGGAAGCAATGTTCACGATACGCCCTTGATCGCGAAGAATATCCAAACTGGCTTTGCATACGCGGAAAACGCCATCGAGATTGGTATCTAACACGGCGTCCCAATCTTCTTCGGTCATTTTGCGCAAAGTCCGATCGCGAAGGATACCGGCATTATTCACGACAATATCAAGCCCACCGACTTGTTCTTTGATGAATGCCATCAGTTGGTTCACCTCAGCCGTGTGGCGAACATCGGCTGCGTAGGTATGGACCGTTGACCCCAACGCCGAGCATTTTTGCGCGTGGGCAACAGCATCGGCTCGATTGCTGCCATTCGGATCATCCCAATAATGCAAAATGCAGGTGGCCCCCGCGCGGGCGAATTGCTCGAGAATTGCGGCACCTATCCCCCGTGAGGAACCCGTCACCAAGGCCACTTTCCCTGAAAAATCGTATCGTATCATGGTCGTTCCTTTGTGAATGTTTGGGCAAAGTTGTTTTATCCTTTTGAGAGATGTTGTGATCCGTTTGGCACATTTTTCTGACTTGCATCTCACCGCTACCCCTTTGGGTTTAACGATCCGCGATTATCTGAGTAAACGGCTCATAGGCTGGTTGAACCACCAAGGGCGTCGCCGCAAGAGTTTTGCTCAAGCCGAAACGATCCTCGGACAATTCCTTGAGGAACTCAAGAACGAGCGTTTCGACCACGTCATTTTCACAGGGGATGCCACTACGTTGGGTTTGAAACGGGAATATCAAACATTAATGCAGACGTTTGGCAATTTCGAGGTGCTTCCCGAAGGTGTAGCGACCCCCGGCAATCACGATTACTACACTCGTCGATCGCGTCGAAGTGGGCTTTTCGAGGCCACGTTTGCCAAATGGCTCCAAGGGATTCGAGTCGGCCCTTGGCCTTATCCGTTTGCCAAAAAGGTCGGAAATTATTGGCTGGTGATGGTGAATAGTGCTCAACCCAATTCGGTCCCTTGGGATTCTCGGGGACGGGTCGGGAAAAAGCAACGGAGTTTATTGATCGAGTTATTCAAACAACTTTCCGAAGAACCCAAAATCTTGGTGACCCATTATCCTTTATTGCTCGAAAGTGGGAAAAAAGAACATCGGTGGCGTCGTTGCCGCGATGCTCAACAACTCGCCGAGATTGCTCGCCAGCATGGGGTTCGCTTATGGGTGCATGGCCATCGCCATACCCCTTATTTTCTCCCTGCCGAGGGCGATCGACCTTTTCACCTGTGTTGTGCAGGGAGTATGACCCAATCAACCCGTTGGAGTTATGCCATTTACGAGCTTGAGGAAGATCGACTGCGAATTCACCGCCGCAAATGGAACGAGCAGTTAGGTCAATTTGAAAATAGTCCCGAGGCGTCGATCGAAGTGACTCTCGGGGTTTGATCGGGAAAGGAGCGATGGCGCTTAACCGTTCTTGCCTTGTACCGCTGTGAACAGGTCCGACATTTTTATTCCCAAAGCGAGACAAATCTTGTACAAGGTTTCAATAGAAGCGGAGTTTTTGCCGAGTTCAATCTGCGAGAGATAGCCGAGAGAAACCTTGGTCTTGTCGGACATCAGTTGAAGGGTCATCTTCAGGGCTTTGCGGCGTTCACGAATCACAGCTCCAAGGGTTTCTCGCAGGGCATCTTCCGTCATCCGCAATAACCCCTTGCTCTCAAGGCAACGAACCACCAAGCTACGGAGTTGCTCGGGTTGGAAAGGCTTCGTGAGGTAGTCGTAAGTGCGGGCCCGCAAGCACGAGAGGGCACTTTCGACCGAGGGGAAAGCGGTCACAACAATCACGCTGGCATCGGGTTGGTGATCGCGAATCCATTCAAACACCTGCTCGGTATTCAAGCCGGGAAGCATGTAATCCATAATGATCATCTGATACTGTTGACCTTTCAGCCAACCTTCCACCAATGTGGGGTCGGAAAGGGTATCGATCATGAATTCATCGTTCCCAAGCAACGTGCGAATAAAAGCACAAATGGCAGGATCATCGTCGAGAATGAGAAGACGAATTTCACCAGCGGCTTGAAAATCGGCCAAACCCGCATTCGGGGAAACTTTGGGTCGGCTTTGTTCGACAAGACTCGGCGGATACGGGGTACGGACGGTCATGATGCAGTCACTCCAGATGTTGTTGATTGAGTCGGGGAGACAAAACTTCCCCGTGTGATAGCAAGGGGTAACACCAAGTGAACCGTGGTTCCTTGGTGGGGTGCGGAATCGATTCGGACTCCGCCGCGATGGGCATAAAGTATTCGATAAACCACCGGTAGCCCCAGCCCCCGATGGCGGAATTTTGTGGTAAAGAACGGTTCGACAAATAATCGGCGGCGACTCTCTTCACCGATGCCGGGTCCTTGATCCGAAATATGAATTAGGGCATGCTCACCGGCCGAGGCACTTCCGAGATAGGTTCGGGCTTCTTCCTCACTGAGGTTGATTTTTTCCATCGTCACCGAGACCGTTCCCCCAGTGGGGCTGGCTTCGGCAGCATTATCCAGCAGATGTGAGAAAATTAGCCCCAAGGCACCATTTTCAATGGCCACGGGAGAAAATCCTTTGGGGATTTCAAAATCGAAGAGAACTTTCGGAAAGGCGGTCTCGAGTCGGGCTTTTTCTCGTGTTAAGATCGAGCCAATATCGCTGGGAGCGGGGCGAGTTGTTCCGGCCCGTCCCAGTTGGTGTAATTGTTGGCAGTATTTCACGCCGGCTTGGGCAGCCTGAATCGACTCTGTCAGGTGCGCATAGGCAGGATGATTGGGCGGTAACGCACCTTGTGCCAATTGCGCGAACCCCACCGTTCCTAGCAACACGTTGTCAAAATCATGGGCAATCCGCCCTGCCACTCGACCGGCATCATCCAGTCTTTGGGCGTTCCGAATCGCTTCCACGTTACTGCCCAGCCAGCTAATCAAATAGGGAGAGCGAGCTAACGCCTGCGCCAATAATTTGTAAAAGGCATGATCGGTTTCGTTCGGCTTGTTATTTTCCGGCACGATCCAAAAAAGGCCGGGTCGCTCCCCTGCAGGATGTAATGGGTATCGAATTGCGCCTTGGTTAGAACCTTGTTCGACCTCCAGTCGGGCCGGTCCGTCTGCAGGCCAACGGATTCCGGCCCCACTCAATTGAAATACCGTACAAATTTGTTCCAGCAGACTCGTTGCAGACGCAACGGAGCCTGTACCCGCCAAAATTTGGCAGATGAGGTTAAGTCGGTTCGTCGGAGTTACTGTGCCCAAAACCGTATCTCAATTCACTATTGCTGGTGCAATAATTCGGAAAAGTATAATTTTTCTTGCAATACCTTTACTTAGGTCAGACCTGAGATTCTGTCAAATCGTATCGTAGGGACAAAATCAAATGTATCGATTTTAAGTTGTTTATATCGGTTAAGAAAACTCTATCGATTAAGTAATTTAGGGAAATTATATGCTATTGTGCTGATTTGGACATTTGGAGAATTTTGATCGGGGTTCAATTCAACTGAATCTGGTCAATTTTTGACCACCCCTATAACTTGACTAATCCCATCATCTTGATGAACATGAAGTAACTGGACACCATGTTCGATTTCGCGGTTCCCGCGTCTTTTTGAGAGAAATACCCTCAGGGAGAGATACTTTTTAAGGGGCGGTGAACATGAATGAAGGTGAGGTAAAAGGGAGGGGAAAGCGAAACGATCCGTAATCGACCGTGAGATTGAGTTAGATGAGAGGGGAAACGGACCATAACGAGGAACGAACGACGGGGAGAGGATTATTCCTCTTCGGCGTACATTTCGGGGGTGAGATTGGCATTGCAGAAGACGGCATTGATGTCATCATGATCGTCAAGGGCTTCAATCAGTTTCACGACTTTCTTTCCGGTTTCCACATCGACATCGACCCAAGCCTTCGGGACCTGTGCTAGCTCCGCATTGGAAGGGGTGATTTTGGCCTTTTCGAGTGCTTGTTGGACTGCGGTGAAACTCGAAACGTCTGTGGTGATCTCGTAACCTTCGGGGGAGGTTTTCATATCTTCGGCACCGGCTTCGAGGATGAGGTTCATCAGAGCATCTTCCGAAATCGCATTCAACGGAACGTGAATGACCCCCTTTCGTTCAAACAGATAGGCCACACTTCCGGGGCCTGCCATGACCCCGCCGCCTTTCTCGAAGATTTTGCGCACTTCTCCATTGGTCCGATTGCGATTGTCGGTCATCACATCGCAGATGATCGCGACATTTCCGGCCCCGAAGCCCTCGTAGGTGATTTCTTCCATCACTGCGCCATCGAGTTCGCCGGTACCTCGCTTGATGGCCCGTTCGATATTCTCGCGCGGCATCGAAACCGCGCGAGCTTTGTCAATGGCGTAACGGAGTTTCAGGTTCGTGTCAGGGTCTCCCCCACCGGCTCGGGCAGCAATGATAATGTAACGGGATAATTTGCTGAACAGCTTACCACGTTTGGCATCGACTACACTTTTCTTTCTTGCGATGTTTGCCCAATGGGAATGGCCTGCCATAACTCACCTTTTCTAATTCACGGCACTTTGCTTCGATTTTTTTCAATCTCGATAGGTTCATTTATTAGCAGATTTCGATGAAGTTTCCAAGTGTACTTCTGGGACATCTTCCTGCCAATCTGAAACCTCACCTCGCATACTCAAGTAGATAATACTAGAGCTTTCTTGAATAAACTTGTTGGAATTCTCAAATCATGCTGCCATCGATTCCTAAAGCGATTTTGTTTTCAACATGGGTTTTGACACTCGGCGTTCCTTTCACGGGTCGGGCCGAGACGCTCCCTTTGGTTCCCTCGGCTCAGAAGAATGCTCCGCTCACACCGTTTAGCCTGTTCGACTTAAGCGGAAAACATTTTGACTTGGGGCAAAACGATGGGCAACGACCTCGGGTGTTTGTTTTTCTTTCGTATGAATGCCCCATCTCGAATAGTTATTCCCGTACTCTCAACGATCTTTACGAAGCCCACAAAGCCAAGGTCGATTTTTTCGGAGTGATCTACGATTCCACCATCACCCGTCAAAAAGCAGCTCAGGGCTTTGCGGACTTTAAACTGACCTTCCCGATTTTGTTCGATGGTTCAGGAATGTTAGTCAAAGCGTTAAAACCCACGCATGTTCCGCAGTCGTTTGTTTTGGATAGCCAGAATCAACTCGTTTATAGTGGGGCCATCGATAACACTTGGCAGGCATTAAGTCGGCGTCGTTTGGTCACGGATAAGCACTATTTGGCCGATGCCATTACGGCTACGTTGGCAGGGAAGCCGGCCCCCGTGGCGCAAACCCCCACGATTGGTTGCTTGATTGAAGCACTTCCCAAGCCGACTGAAAAACCCAAATGGACCTACTCTCGCGATGTGGCCCCCATTATTTATTCCCGTTGTTTGAATTGCCATCGTGAAGGTCAAATCGCCCCGTTCGAGTTAGCCACTTACGAGCAGGTTGCCAAAAGAGCCAAACAAATTGCTCGAGTGACACAAGATCGGCTCATGCCACCTTGGATGCCTGCCGCAGGGCATGAGAAATTGGTCGGCGAACGCTGGTTAACCGCAGAGGAACTTCGGATTCTGAAAGAATGGGCCGAGAATGGCCAACCACAGGGAGATCAGCAAGATTTACCTGCCCCCCCCCCATTTGCTGTTGGGTGGCAACTCGGCAAACCCGATTTGATTGTGAAAATGACCACGCCATTCACGATCCCTGCCGATGGTCCCGACCTGCTTCAGAATTTTGTTATCCCCATCGATATTCCAGAAGATAAGCTCGTGGCTGCGGTGGAGTTTCATCCGGGTAATAAACGGGTCGCCCACCATGCCGTTTTGTTTTTAGACGAAACGGGAACCGCGCGCAAATTGGATCAGGCGACACCTGAACCGGGATACTCGAACTTTGCGGGGCCGGGCTTTTTCCCTTCGGGCGCCTTGGGGGGCTGGTCCGTCGGCAATACCCCTAGACCCTTACCCAACGGGATGGGGCGTTACCTCAAGAAAGGTTCGGACCTCGTTTTGCAGATGCACTATCACCCCACTGGAAAAAAGGAAACCGATCAATCCGAAATCGGCCTGTATTTCGTCAAAAAACCCGTGAAAGAGGCCCTGAAAGAATCGGCCAAATTGGTCGGCAGTATTTGGTTAGCCAACTACGAAATGGATATTCCCGCAGGCGAGAAAAACTACAAACGCTCCACTCAGTATACCCTTCCTAAAGAGGTCATTATGGTCGGGGTGGTTCCTCACATGCATTTGTTAGGCAAGGCCATCAAGGTGACGGCTACTCTTCCCGATCGCAGTACCAAAACCCTCATCGATATTCCTCTGTGGAATTACAATTGGCAAGATGAGTATTATTTTGAAAAGCCCTTTAAACTCCCTGCGGGGACGGTTCTCCACGTCGAGGGGATTTTCGATAATTCTGCAGAAAATCCCTCGAATCCTAGTTCCCCACCTAAACGGGTCACTTGGGGAGAAGGAACCAAAGACGAAATGCTCTATTGTTTCTTCCTACTCTCGGCCGAGAAGACCGAAGATTTGATCCACGTCATCCTCGACAATCTCAAACACGACACGAAACAACCCCGTAAGAAGATCGAGAAATAGCCTCGCGTTCGACGCACCTTGAATCAGTCAGTGAACATCAAGGCGATGTTCCCACTTTCCGTAAGCAGATCGAGAAATAGCCTCGCGTTCCATGTAATGAAATTATCTTGATTTCCTCAATGGTTCGTCAGTTTTGTATGGGAAAGAGAGTTAGGAAGGGAAATTATTTTGGTTGACGTTTGAGAAAATAATCGAAAGAGAATTAGGAAAGGAAATTATTTTGTTTGACGTTTGAGAAAATACTCGAAAAAGTCGCATAGTTGTTGGTTCGATTCTTCGGTTGGATCGTGCGAGGGGCGATTGGTCATCGCGACTCGATTCTCGTACCCAAGAAGACGATTGATTGCCATGAGATGATTCAAAGGAACCCAACGCTCAACGGGGTCTTCGGCCCCTCCGGAAACCAGAAACGGTCTTGGTGCAATGAGTGCATGAATTTCGTGGAGGTCGCGTTGCTCTTCGATGAGTTTCGCATAGGGGCCTGTGCGAGGATTATCGGCTTTGGGGATACCCGGTTTACGGGTCTTCCCACTTTCGTAACCGAGATACCAAGGTTCCCAATAGTTAATGTTGCTTCGTGTTTCATCAAACACAATTCCAGGGTCCGAGGTAGCAACGGCAGCAAATTTTTCGTAAAAAGCCCCCGCGAACATGGCCCATTTTCCTCCGTAGGAATGCCCAACAATCCCAATCCGATTGGCATCGACGTTGGGCATATTAGCGAGGGCATTACAGGCTTGGGCAGCAACGTATGCATGATAAAACAAAGGTTGGATGGTTGCTTTTTCCTTGTTCGGGTAATAAGTGTTCGGATCGCTGCCCATGGAGAGAGCGACAAAACCCCGCTTGACGAGTTGAAGAGCAAAATCGCGGTGCGATTTTTTCCCTTCGCCAATACCGGTCTTACCATCATAAAAGACCACCACCACGGCAGGGAATGGCCCCTTACCTTGAGGGGTCAACAGGTAAACATCTTCAGTGGTGCGATCCGGTGCCACTTGAAGCCGAAGTTGCGATCGAGTGTATCCTGTCATTTCTTTCGTATCGAGGATTTCGACTTTCGGACGGGCCAGTAATTCCGGCCATTCGCCGAGTCGTTTGGTCCAATCGGCTTTAATTCGCTCGCGTTGCTTGGCCCAACCGGCTGCATCGGTTATCGGTTTGTTGTCGGGATCGATCAACAAATTTCGATATGTTCCCATTTTGCCTTGATACTCTTTGGGAGGCGAAAAGGCTTTTTGTAATGAGGCAGGGATTTCATCGGCAGGGTAAGAACAACTCACCCCCAGTAACAGCACGAACAGGCTACGAGACATTGACATTGAGAATACTCCCAAGAGGATCAGGACACACGAACCCTGTAAGAACAGCTCCCTTTGATCTAGTTAGGGTAATGAATCTTCCGGAAAAATCACTTGCTTTGTTGCAGGAATCGCTCCCCATTTCGACGATCAACTTGTCTGAAACCGTCTTGAGAAAAATCACTGGCTTTGTGGCTAGGAGGGGTAGATAGGAGACACTTCGCCGATTCGGATCGATGAAGATTTGATGCAGAAAGCATGAAAAAAGAGTTCAATCTTCCGTGGGATGTGTTGGCTCGGTGAAGTTGTGATGAGCTTTTGTGGTACCTATACCCGCCTAGAGGAATGCGAATTACCATAGCCGATGATTGGATTTATTTTTCCCCCAACATTAATTGGAGAAGCTCGATGCGTCTCTCTATCTTCCGACGGGGTTTCACCCTAATCGAATTGCTCGTGGTGATTGCTATTATCGCCATCTTGATTGGGCTGCTGCTCCCTGCCGTGCAAAAAGTTCGCGAAGCAGCGAACCGCAGTACCTGCTCAAACAACCTGAAGCAACTGGGTCTGGCTGCCCTGAACTACGAATCGTCGTATCAAACTTTGCCTCCGAGCTTGATCGTGGAAATTGGTCTGCCCCCCGGCGGATCGGGGCAACCTGGCTTCCCCTATCCCGCTATCGTTCACTCTTGGGCCGTGAATTTCCTGCCCTACATCGAGCAAGAAGCCTTGTTCAACCTGTATAACATGCGTTTCCCGTGGTTGTCGTCGCCTTCGATTGTTCCGGGCACGCCTGATAATCAAGCGGTTCTTCGCACCCCCATTAAAACCTTCCTTTGCCCCTCTACGCCTGGGGGCGCTCAGCGAACCGTTTCGGGAACTTTTAACTTTGGCGCTTCGTTCCCGTTCCAGAATTTGGCCGTGACCGACTACGCCACCTGTAGCTCGATCAACCCTGGTTCCTTGACCTTCTTTGGTTATCCTAGTGGCACCACTCAGGCCACGACCTTCAGTGCGATGCGTCCGCAAATCAGCGGAGCGGGTGTGGCCCTTTTGGGAACGGCCCCGTCTCAGGCCGCTTCGATTGCCGCCATCACCGACGGGACCAGCAATACGATCTTACTATGTGAAGATGCCGGCCGACCGGCCTTCTACGTCCGACGCCAACGGGTCAGCGGTGCCCTGAATGATGGCGGTTGGGGCCACCACGAAAACGATTACGGTCTCGATGGTGCAGTTAGCGGCGGGACAGCAGCTCCGGGCAACTGCGTCATTAACTGCCATAACGATAACGAAACTTACGCCTTCCATACGGGGGGAGCCAACCACGTTTTCGCCGACGGTTCCGTTCGATTCATTCGGGAATCGATTAGCCCGCAATCGTATGCCGCTCTGATTACGGCCGCGGGGGGGGGCTTGACTCCTGCCGAAGTGGCTCCCAGCAACTAAGCTCGGGAAACGCTGCCCAGCCATTCTTTTGCTAAATGGCGCCGGCCGCCACAAAAAGCATTCGTGAATCCTGACGTTGCCCCCACTTTACTAAGTGGCTCTTACTATTAACTAATACCCTTGATGGGACCAACTAAGATGGGACCAGCTAAGATGGTCCCATCCAAGATTTGAAGAACAAACAAACGAACAAACGAACAAACAATGATGTCCAGATCGATTGCAATCCTCGGAATGATCACCCTCCTTGTCGGCCTGAGCGGTTGCGGGGGAGGGACACCCAAAACCACTCCTGCCAAGGGGATCATCACGCGGGCGGGGAATCCCTGCTCGGGAGCGATGGTCGTCTTCCATCCTTTGGTGAAAGAACGAGCCAACGATCCTAAACCTGTGGGCACGGTGGATGAAAAAGGTGTCTTTGTCCTCACCACTTATCAAAAAGATGATGGGGCCGTTCCGGGTGAGTATGGGGTAACGATTGTGTGGAATACCAAATCGCCCGCCGGTGGATTAAGTCTTTCTGGTGAGGGGCAGACCGGTACCGATCAACTCGGGAATCGCTATGGAGACCCGAGAAATCCTCGGTTCAAGGTCACCGTTGAAAATGGCAAGCCCAACGAGTTCAAATTCGAGGTTGAATGAATCGGGATGGGGCCGGCCGAATGTGCCTCAAAGTGTTCCTCAAATGGCCCCTTCTTCTCCTTCGCATTCGCTGCGCATCTCGCGGAGGATGGCCGATAAACGGTCCATCGCCCGCAGGGCATCGCGGGTGAGTTTTTCCAGAGGTTCCCAAGTTTGGGCTTCAAACTCTTTTTGGACCGGATCGTTCCAATGTTCGCACACTTCCTGCCATCGGTTTTGAATGGTTTTCTGAGCATCATAAAGGCGACTTCGCCCCGCATCGATTCTCATGAGGAACCTCCGGTTTGAATTTGGAGATATTCTTGAAGCGAGCGAATTTGTTGTTCCAATTGCCCCAAGGCACGAGGCAAATCACTTTCCACAAAATGGTTCAGTTTACGGGTTGGCGGCGCATATTCTTCCTCGACCCAACGGGGCAGTTCAACCAACCAATGCCGACATTTGGCGATCCTTTCTTCGCAGTAATCTAAGTAAGCCTCGGCCTTGGCGAGGTTCTTTTCTTCCACGGTGGTATCGGGTAATCGGCCATTAAAATCGGGGACTTGCTTACGCCGGAGTTCCATTTTGGCCTGAAAAACTAGTTCTTCGGCCTCTCGTTTTTCTTTTCGCCAACGATCCAATTCCGTTTCGATCCAATCACGGGCCTTACGAATTTCCAGCAGGACCGAAGACAAAGCCTCGGTGACCTCCGCTCGAAATAGGCTCAAATCGCCTTGCCAGCGAATCAGAGCATCGACCGATTCGACTTGTGCGCTCATGATAACTCCGATACAAAGTGTTTCGCTGACGATTTCTCTCGTCTGACCGACAATTTCTCACCTTTTGCGGATGATTTCACATGTTCCCTAGACGGTTTCAGATCGAGGATTGCTTGAGTCTCAAAGCCGTTGAAAAACCCTGCGACCTATTTTAGTGTATCGTCTTGGGAACCACAACGGGGAGCTTCTCCTGCGATGCGTCGGATCAAACGGGAGCATCGGAAGGGGACTCAACTCAAAACGGGTTGGACGGATGCAATTGGGACTCCTATCTTAATTAAGAAGAATTCCTTCCGTTGACCTGTTTGGGTCACCTTTGTTCTTTATATGATTTGGGAGACCTGTTTCGATGATTGTTCGCAGTGAAGATCATGTTCGTCCGTCGGCCCTCTCTGCGGAAGTTGTCGATGTGGATCCCATCGAAACCTCCGAATGGCTTGAATCGCTTGAGGCCGTAATCAAGTCCCAAGGGCCTGAGCGAGCGAAGTTCCTGTTAGAAATGCTCTCGCAACGGGCACGCACTACAGGGATTTCTAGTCGAACCGAAATTCACACCCCCTACGTTAATACTGTCACTGTAGAACAACAAGTACCTTTTCCGGGAAATCGCAGCCTTGAACGCAAAATCAAAAGCCTAATTCGTTGGAATGCCATGGCCATGGTAGCCAAGGCGAACAAAACCACGAACGTGGGGGGGCATATCGCCACCTTTGCCAGTGCTGCCACCCTTTATGAAGTCGGTTTCAATCACTTTTTCCGAGGACGCACCGAGGATAGTCACGGAGATATTATTTATTTCCAAGGTCATGCTAGCCCTGGAATGTATGCTCGGGCTTATCTGGAAGGTCGCTTGACCGATAAACAACTGGAAAACTTTCGTCAAGAACTCAACGAGGGGGGGGGGCTTTCCAGCTATCCTCACCCATGGTTGATGCCCAATTTTTGGCAGTACCCCACGGTGAGCATGGGGCTAGGCCCCATCATGGCAATCTATCAAGCCCGATATGCTCGGTACCTGCGCGATCGGGGCTTGGCCGACACCGATAGCACCCATGTGTGGGCCTTTTTAGGGGATGGCGAATGCGACGAACCGGAATCTCTGGGTTGCCTGAGCATTGCTGCCCGCGAAAAGCTCGACAACCTGACCTTTGTGGTGAATTGTAACCTACAACGCTTGGATGGTCCGGTCCGAGGCAATGGCAAAATTATCCAAGAACTCGAAGGCATCTTCCGCGGGGCCGGCTGGAATGTTGTGAAGTGCATTTGGGGGGAAGATTGGGACGAACTTCTCAGCCGCGACACTACGGGGGCTTTAGTTCGCCGCATGATGGAGGTGCCCGATGGCGAATATCAAGAATATGCCTATGCGGCCAAAAAGGGGAACCCCGGACTAATTCGAGAGAAATTCTTCAACACTCCTGAACTGAAAAGCCTCGTGGCCCACATGTCGGATGAACAACTGGCGTCACTCAAACGAGGTGGGCATGACCCCCTGAAGGTGTACAATGCCTATCGAGCGGCCTTGAATCATCGAGGTGCCCCCAGTGTGATTCTCGTGAAGACGGTGAAAGGTTATGGGACTTCCAGCGAAGCGAACAACACCGCCCACCAAGAGAAAAAACTCGCCGAAGCCCTGACCCCCGAGGAATACGAAACCGCCAAAGTCGAAGCGGCCGAGAAAGCCAAACTCGAAGAACTCAAAGCCCTGCGACGGATGCGTGATCGTTTTAACCTGCCACTTTCTGATTCCGATATCGAAAACTACAAGTTCTACCGCCCTGCCGAGGATAGCCCTGAGATGAAATACCTCCACGAGCGCCGTCGCGCTTTAGGAGGATACCAGCCTGCCCGCAATAACGAATTTACCCCCTGCGTGGCCCCGAAACCGGAAAGTTTTGCCGGCTTGCTGCAAGGAACCCCTCAGGGTAAGGGGCAATCGACGACGCTCGCTTGGGTCACCCTCATGCAGCGTTTAATGAAGGACCCCCACGTTGGGAAGCTCATCGTTCCCATCGTGCCTGATGAAGGGCAAACCTTTGGGTTACCCCCCATTTACAAACAATTCGGCCTTTATAGCCCCGCGGGACAAAACTATGTCCCCGTCGATAAAGGCACCATGTCCGAATATCGAGAAGCGGTCAATGGCCAAATTTTCCAAGAAGGGATTAACGAAGCCGGTTCGATGGCCACCTTCATAGCTGCCGGCACGGCCTATAGCACTTACAGCGTCAACACCATTCCCTTTTACGTTTACTATTCGATGTTTGGCTTCCAACGGATTGGAGACCTCGCTTGGGCAGCTGCCGATGCTCGCTGTCGGGGCTTCATGATGGGAGCAACCGCCGGACGCACCACGCTCAACGGGGAAGGACTTCAACACGAAGATGGACATAGCCACTTGGCCGCTTTGACGATCCCTTCCTGTCGAGCTTATGACCCCGCTTGGGGTTACGAACTAGCCACGATTATTGAAGAGGGAATCAACGCCATGTTTGTGCGAGGCGAAGAGTGCTTCTACTATCTGACGATTTATAACGAAAGCTACGATATGCCCCCCATGCCGCAAGGCGTTCGCGAAGGAATCATCAAAGGGCTTTACCCGTACCAAACCTTTACCCCTGCCAACGGAGCCAAACACACTGTTCAGCTTCTCGGATCGGGTGTGATTCTCCGCGAGGTTCTCAAAGCCGCACAAATTTTGGCCGAGAAATATCGGGTTGCAAGCACAGTGTACAGCGCCACCAGCTACCAAATGCTCCGCCGCGATTGTATCGAAACCGAACGCTACAATCGGCTGCATCCCGACCAACCCAAAAAGGTCAGCTACGTTGAAAAAGTTCTGGGGCCTACCAGCGGACCCATCATTGCCAGCAGCGACTACATGCGCACCTTGCCCGAGCAGATTTCCCCGTATCTCAACGGGCGATTGCTCGCTCTAGGGACCGATGGTTTCGGTCGCTCTGCCACTCGGCCTGCCTTGCGGAGCTTCTTTGAAGTGAATGCCGAGCATGTGGTGGTAGCTTCCTTGTATGCCTTGGCCGAACGCGGCGAATTAGATCGCCAAATCGTCAAGCAAGCGATCAAGGATATGGGCATCAATCCCGATGCCCCCCCCCCTTGGACCCTTTAAGATTCTCTCGTCTCACATTGCCCCCGACTCCCTCGAATAGAATTGTTCCTTGGGAAGCCAAGGGCCTGTTCTTCCGGCGTCATATTCCCGCTGACGATACGCTCGTGATGCCGAAGTCGGCCCGAAGCGTCTCTTACCATGATGTTGGCGTTGTGGTGGGC
>JAOAAA010000089.1 GCA_026419115.1 Gemmataceae bacterium | reverse complement strand
ACTGGTGAAAATCATCACCGAAGTGGGGCCAGAAGGGAAGGGGAACGATACCGCAGCCACGGCTTGGAAAGAGTTGGTGAACCAAGGGACCACCGCACTCCCCGCTATCTTCAATGCGATCGATGGCGCCAATCCGAACGCCGCCAACTGGTTGCGCTTGGCTGTTGGCGCGATTGCTGAAAAAGAAAAAAACTCGGGAAAAAAACTTCCCGCTGCCGATTTAGAAACCTACGTCAAAAACGGGAAAAACGGTCCCGTAGGGCGGCGCTTGGCTTATGAACTGCTAGTGGAAATGGATCCTCAAGCCCCTAAGCGATTACTCCCTGCTATGATTGATGATCCGAGTATCGAACTGCGACGCGATGCCATTCAAATGCAGTTAGAGCCATTGCTGAAAAATCTCGAATCGGCTCCGTTGGAAACCATTCAAGCGTTGGTAAAACTTTTCCCTTACACCCGCGACCAAGACCAAGTCGAAGCCTGTGCCAAGGCCCCCTTGAATCTGCTGGGGAAAATTTATGCCATCAAGTGGTTGATGAAAAACGCCTATAACCCCGAACTGGCTTCGTTAGAAAAACCCTTGTTAGATGCCAGTAAAAAAATGTCGATCCCTGAACATTTTAATGTGGTCACGAAGTGGATGCTTCTCGGGCCATTCGATGCTTCGGATACAAAAGGTTTCAACACCGTGTTTCCGCCAGAGAAGACGGTAGACCTGAATGCAGAATACGATGCCAAAGATGGTAAGAAAATCAAATGGATTCCTTACACCTCGACAGGGGATTACGGGGTTCTTGATTTTAACAAAGCCCTTGGCAAACACAAGCTCGCCAGTGCTTTTGCCTATACCGAATTCACAAGCGATAAAGAACAACCCATCGAAATTCGTTTAGGAACCTGTGTTGCCTCGAAGGTGTATCTCAATGGGCAATTGGTCTTTGCTCGCGAAGAATATCATCACGGGCAAAGACACGATCAATACATCGCCAAAGGGACCCTTAAACCCGGCAAAAATACCCTTTTAGTGAAAGTGGTTCAAAATAATCAAACCGAACCTTGGGCACAGGATTGGACTTTACAACTCCGGATTTGCGATAGTATTGGTACCACCGTGCCCGTGAAATTGACCCTCCCGTAAGAAAGGATCGGGGTTAAAAATTTTCGCAAAGGTGCCTTCGAGTCATTTCGAGTTCCATTGATGAGTTCTACTCCCCCCCCCCATTCGGATACTGCCATGGGGACAACTTTAGAGCCTCCCTTGTCGGAACCCATCGGGCTGATCGCAGGGTGGGGCCGGTTTCCCGTTATCATTGCAGAAAAAGCGAAAGCTCGGGGCATCCCCATCGTCTGCGTGGGTATCCGAGGGATGGCCGACGATAAGGCACTGCGCCCCCTCGTGACTCACTTTGCGTGGATGCGAGCCGCCGCCCTGAATCGCCCCGTGAAAATCTTCCGCAAATACGGGGTCCGCCGTTGGACCATGGCAGGGAAATTTTATAAGCATCGCCTTTTATCCCCCTTTCGTTGGATCACACTCCTTCCCGATTGGCGAACTGTGCGCTTTTGGTATCGCCGCGTTCGGGCCAATAATAGTGACGATTCGTTGTTGTTGGCCGTCATCGCAGAATCCGAAAGTGTGGGCTTAGAATGTATCTCGGCGTTGGACATTACACCGGAGTTGCTCGTGCGTGAAGGATTGTTAACGAAATTGGCCCCCACCCCCGCTCAAGAAGCCGACATCGCTTACGGGTGGTTCCTTGCCAAAGAGATGGGACGCTTGGATGTGGGGCAAAGTGTCACCGTAAAAGATCGGGCCGTCTTGGCGGTGGAAGCCATCGAAGGGACCGATCGAGCCATCCGACGCACTGCCGAATACTGCAAGGGGGGGGGCTTCACGGTGGTGAAACTGGCCAAACCTCAGCAGGATCGTCGCTTTGATGTCCCAACCATTGGCCCACAAACGATTCAAACCATGAAAGAGGTCGGGGCCAAAGTCCTTGCCATTGAAGCGGGGCAAACCATCATCATCGATGAACAAGCAACGATCGACTTAGCCAATCGCTATGGCATCGTGATTGTTTCCCGAACCGATGCCCAAATGAAACAGGCCATCGCTCAGCATGCTCGCCTCGTGTCAGATCAACAATCTTGACCTGTTCGAGTCGGATGAACAATGTTGAGTACCCCGTGTCTTACTCTTCTTGACATCGCCCCACTCAGACAAAGGCTCACTCGTTCCCTTGCTCTTCATCAGAATGTTCTGTACCGGCAATCAAGAGTCCTTGTAAGGTGAGGTTATTCACCGTTTTGGTAGCAAACTGCCGACGTGTTTCCAATAGTTGGCTCAATCGAGGAGTGGCATCGCCTCCGGTGAGAAAAACATACGGGGCCTGCGCACATTGAGCCGCTAAACCTCGCACGACGGCGTCGATCCCTCCACTAACCGCGTGGAGCATTCCCAACCCCATGGCAGTTCGAGTATTTCGCCCTGGTAATTCGCCAAAATCTCCCTCGGTCGGATCGATCCGAGGTAATTTCGCAGTGTACTGATGCAACGATTCTGCCATCAGTCGCAGACCGGGAAAGATCACTCCACCGGAAAAGCGTCCGACCGCATCCACCAGATCGACCGTCACGGCCGTGCCAATATCCACGATCACGGCCGGTGTCCCTAACGGGACCAACGAGCGGGCCGCCAACGCATTGAAGAGCCGATCCAACCCCACCTTTTCCGGAACATCTGTTTGATTCAGGATCGGGATTTGCCGATGGGAATGAATCACAACCGCACGCGAACCAGAAGCGAGTACCTTAGCTAACAGATGCTCGACCGCAGGGGGATTAGAACCCGATACAACCCAATGCCGAGGTTCTTGAGTCCATTCCTTGAGCGAACTCTGCCAAAATTGCTCATCATCCACCCCATAGGCCCGAACCAATGTCGAGAGTTTGTTATCTTGGCATGCACAAATTTTCACCCGACTGTTACCTACCTCCGCAACAACATCAATCATGAGGAGGCATCCTGTTCAGAGCTAACAAAAGTAAAGGGGGCGGCAGGGAACGGAGATAAATCTTTCGGAAGTTCAGCCAAGCGTTGAATCACTTGGCTGATCAACGTTTGTAAACCTTCACCAGTGACCGCAGAGACATTGATGACCGGTTGTTGAATCTCTTGCGAAAGACGTTGCGCGATTTCTTTGGCACCGGTCAATTCCGATTTACTGATGGCGACCAGCTCGGGTTTTTGAGCAAGTTCTGGGCTGTACAAGTGTAATTCGTTCCGGATCGTCTTGTAATTTTCAACGGGATCGCTTTCATCAGCAGGGAACGGTTCGACTAAATGAATCAGAACACGAGTCCGCTCCACATGCCGAAGAAACTCGTGCCCTAAGCCGATATTCATATGGGCACCTTCCACCAATCCGGGTAAATCGGCCAAGACAAACGAACGATCCCCCCCCACCATGACCATTCCCAAATTCGGGTATTTCGTGGTGAAAGGGTAGTCAGCAATTTCAGGGCGAGCGCGGGAAAGTCGGCTGAGCATGGTCGATTTCCCTGCATTGGGTAGGCCGATCAAGCCGACATCGGCAATCAATTTCAATTCCAAGGAAAGCCAGCGTTCCTCACCCTCGCCTCCCGGCTCACACTCACGCGGCGCTCGATTGGTTGCGGTGGCAAAATGCTTATTTCCCCGACCTCCTCGACCCCCTTTGGCCACAATCACCTGATCCCCTGGAATAGCTAGGTCTTTGATGATGTTGCCACGATCCCGATCACGGATGAGGGTGCCAGGGGGAACCAAAATCGTGAGGTCTTTGCCATTTCGACCATGACACAACGACGAGCCACCCCGTTCCCCTTTCTCGGCCTTCCAGAATTTCTGGTGAGCAAGCGGGGCGAGATTATCGGCATTGGGATCAGCAATGATGATGATGGAACCCCCATTGCCCCCATCGCCTCCATCGGGGCCTCCTTTGGGAACATATTTTTCTCGGCGAAACGAGGACATACCGGCTCCACCGTCGCCCCCTTTCACGAAAATTTCTACTCGATCCACAAACACAATGATCACCTTTGGAACTCAATCGATGGCCCCATTTTCGCAATCGAAAAAGAGCTTCACCCGATTTGGTTCACCAGAACCAATACTTGAAAAATTCTACAATAAGTTATTATAACAACCTCACCCCAATCGTGCTGTTTTTTCTGAATGAAATGAATACCGACCCGAAACAGTCCCGAGATCGACACGACACCGACGGAATTACCAACCCTAGCCCCATTCACAAGGACCAAAACCGGCTTCGTATTGTGTTGGATAAACAACACAACATTACCGAAGACAAATCATGAATCGTGAAGCATGAATCGTGAATCGTGAAGCATGAATCGTGAATCGTGAAGCATGAATTACGAATTGCGAACCACGAACCGCGAATGTGAACGAAAAGTTTCTCTCAATTACCCTTTGGAAGCAGCAGGTTCTCCCATGGTCTCAATCCGTTCTCTTCTCTCCTAGGAGGGCAATTATTTTGCAAAGGGGCAATCGTTCTTCATTTGGCCAAAACAAATTATTTCAAGTCTTTCGTAAGGTTTGGTCGATATTATTGAATCAATATCATGATGCTAAATTATTATGTCTGACCGGATTTTAGTTGCGTATAACGAGCCAGTGTTGCCTGCGGATCATCCCGACTCGGCATCCGAAGTGGATATTATTGAAACATCGGCATTGGTAGAATCGATGTTGAAACAATCGGGCTGGCAAGTGAAACGAATCGCCTACTCGACCAATCCGCGCACCTTACTCAAAGAACTTCGTCTGTTCAAACCCGATGTGATTTTCAATTTATTTGAAGGATTAGCCAACCGTACCGAAACCGAAATTGGAGCGGCCGCATTTTTGGAGTGGCTTGACCTCCCTTTTACTGGTTCCCCTTCTTGGGCGATCGCCACCGGTCGCGATAAAATTCGCACCAAATATTTGCTGCAAGGTGCGAAACTTCCCACCGCCGAATTCATTGTGGCGCATCATCTTCCTTGCCCCAATTGGCCTCACCCTTGGCCTGCGATCGTCAAACCCGCAACACAAGACTGTAGTGTGGGGATCGAACAAGCCTCGGTGGTCACCACTCAACAAGAATTAAACAATCGGGTCGAGTGGGTATTTCGCACCTATGGCGGACCGGTATTGATCGAAAAATATATTGCAGGCCGAGAATTTCACCTCAATATGTTTGAAACAAACGAAACTGTTCCGCTTTGGGATCGAATTAAAATTGTTCCTCCTGCAGAAATTATTTTTGAACCCCATGCGGAGCATCGATTTTGGCCGATCTACTCGTTTACTGCAAAATGGAATGAACATTCCCAAGAATTTAACCAAACCGAAATTCAGTCGGCCGTTTCCCTACCTGAAAATATTTTAGAAAAGATGACCTCGATAGCCAAGGAAACTTATTTACTTCTGGGGCTTAGGGATTATTGCCGGCTTGATGTGCGATTAGGAGAAGACGGGATTCCCTATATTCTTGAGGTCAATCCCAACCCCTACTTGAATAGCCCGACTTTAATTGATGGTTTGGCTTCGCTGGGGATTACCCATGAGCATTTTATTCATACTATTGCGACCAATGCCCTGCAACGCCGAAAAGTCAAACGGCGGCGGCGAAAAGTGAAATCAATCCCCCCCCCTACCTCTCAAGAAACGTGACCTTTAAATTTTTTTCGTGACCTTATCTATATTAATTTTACCTATCATCCAATTAATCATAACGATGACTCTTCAGTATCTTTTTGTATGAGGTTCAACGGGATATTGCTCCGTCGATTCAACAGCATCTCACCATTCTCGGCACGTTTGTGAAATAACCCCACTCAGGCTTGGATCGCTTCAGTATGAGATACAGGAATTCGATAGTCCTCACAAAGTTCATCAGCCCAGTCATGTTAAAATACAACGTCTATAGGGATTGTTCAGAATCATTTTGTCCAGTGAATGCAAATATGAAGTGAGATATATGTTTCGGTACGATGGAGTATATCGATAAAAACGATCTCACAGATTACGTCAGGGATGATCGATTTATGTTTCAATCTCGTTGCACCCATGTTGCTGCACTCTTGATTGTTGGGTTGTGCTTGAACGATCGTGTCTTTTCGCAAGACCAAAATCCTGTGCCGCCCCCGCCGCTTCCTCCTGTCCCGTACCCGATTCCTGACACGTTGGAATCTTTCAAAGCAATTGAGAAAAAGGAACCTCCGAAACGCCCCGAAAGCCCCCAAACGCCAAAGGTCGAAGACAGCGATTCGTTCCCGAAACTGGAGATAAAATCGACTCCCGAGGGAGCGCCGAAAATCGAAATCGTTCCCGATAAAATTACAGCACCGTTTGATTCCCCCCCCCCCTTGGAACGAGGAGATCGGGGAGATCGGGGAAATCAACCGACGAATTCTCCCCCCGAATTCGAGCCGGGCGAAATCACCCCGATTGCGGGTTCACCAACTCGTGGGGAATTTTGTTGCAAAAACCCTTGGGTGAAGGTTCCGCATCTCACGGCAGGTTCTTACCCGTTTTTAGGATTTTTTACGTTTCCGCCGCAAGGGTTAGGGTCTTATTCATTATGGGATCAAT
This sequence comes from Gemmataceae bacterium, assembly GCA_026419115.1. GTDB lineage: Bacteria > Planctomycetota > Planctomycetia > Gemmatales > Gemmataceae > SKW135. Next base: position 11,757 of record JAOAAA010000089.1, on the reverse strand, counting down.
TTCATGGAATCATTCGGGATCGTCCACCGATTGAACCTTATCCCCCCTCTGCTTTACAACCCCCGAGTTTATTTGATGCCGATTTTCGATATTTAGATCAGTGTGATAACACACAACGAGATTTTTTTGATCATGTGAAACGTTTGAAACCTAGTGATGATGTGATGATTTCTCTGGGCGGGCAACATTGGTTACGATATGCTCGAGAAGGGAATAGTCGGCTTTCAGGATTGAATAATTCGTATTTCTTATATCGAAATCGACTTGCTGTTGATGTTTGGTACAACGATCGATTCCGCTTCTTTATCGAAGGAATCGATGCCCGAATTTCACAGAATGATTTAGCCCCCTTAGGAATAGATCGAGATTGGGCCGATGTACAAAACTTATTTTTCGAGGTGAAATTAACAGAACTTCGAGATGCCCCTGTGATGTTACGGGTGGGCCGTCAAGAATTGTTATTCGGTTCACAACGATTAGTATCGACTTCGGATTGGGCGAACACTCGGCAGACCTTCCAAGGGGTTCGGCTCTTTCGACATACCGAAAAAACTGATGTGGATGCGTTTTTGGTTCAACCTGTATTAGTCAATTTCAATCGAGCGAATTCACCAGATAAAAATGTTCAATTTTATGGGCTTTGGGTGCAACATCGACCGAATCCCTCTCAATTTTTCGACGTTTATTATCTGGGTTTGAATAATGACAACCCCGATCCCGATCCTCGTCTCGTGGGTCGAAATGGTGCCCGTGGCGGGTATTTTATCCATACATTTGGCTCCCGTGCGGCAGGAAGTATCGGTTCATTCTTGTATGATCTGGAAGGGATGCTGCAACTTGGTCAATTCATCAATAAAGATCATCGGGCTTATGCACTCACCACGGCCGTCGGTTATGATTTTCAAGATATGCCTTGGCGTACTCAAGTTTGGATTGGTAACGATCTCGCCAGTGGGGGGGGGGTAGGCGATAATGGTAACACTCACAAGACCTTCAATCAACTTTTTCCTTTTGGTCATTATTATTTTGGATTTATTGATGTGATTGGTCGCCAAAATATCAATGATTTGAATCTTCAAATTGCTATGTATCCTCAGAATTGGATCACTTTTTTGGCGCAATATCATTATTTCACGCTCTTAGATCGACGCGACTTTCTTTACAATGCTGCGGGGCGTCCGACTCGGTTCAGTCCCAATGGTTCCGCAGGGAGGAATGTCGGCCAAGAGATTGATTTTCTGGTGAATTTTCACCTCAGTTCGCATTCCGATCTCCAATTAGGCTACTCGAAACTTTTCGCGGGCGAATTCCTGAAACAAACCGGAAGCGGGAACAACCCCAATTTGTTCTATTTCTTGTATAATTTCCGCTGGTGACCCTTTTTTGGCTTATGTTGTAGATTTTCCGGTGGTAACCCTTTTTGGCTTTTCAATCGCAGTTTGCCTAGAATATCAACATCTCTTGAGGTACGAACCATGACAGAAACTCCCAGTGGAATATCGCTGAATCAAATTAATTCCCAAACATCGTTAGAGGTGCTCCAACAATATGTGCAGACTCGCCTTCAAGAGGGGATCAACGGCGAGACAATCCTAGATGAACTTCGTTCGCGGGGGGTTTCCGTGAGCCAAGGGATCGCAGCGATCAAAAAAGAAAAATCACCGGAGAAAGTCGCCCGCTGGTTTTACCCTAAAATGATTTTGTCGATCGTGCTGATGATTGCAGCAGGCATCGGCGTTGTGATCGCCTTTGCCAACGATACGGGTGAACCAAGAAAAATGGCCCGTACCCTCTTCTACTTGACCATACCTGCGGTGGCCGGTCTAATTATGCTGGTCGATTTGCTATCGAGTAAAAATCAGTCGGCTTTTCCAGACTCATCCCCGACCCGAACTCCAGAAACAAAATAATCCCAGTCCACTGTTCCATCCACCTCAGACCAGAAACCTTGGTCCGCTGTCCCCAACGAAAACACTTTCCCGTTACCTCTTGGACCGTTCATTTTTCATCCCCCGATTTTCAAAGATTTGACTCCGATAGGACTCTCGTAAAGTATGATCGTTTGGAATGATGACGTTAACTCGAACCTACTCACTTATTCCACCGACTCGGTTCGGGGTAAAGTATTAACCTTGATGAACATCAAGGTGTAAGATATTTACAGAATCGGGGATTGGGACGGGGATGGTGAAGGTGTGTGCTTGAAAATATCGAGCAATAAAATGGAGCAGAAGAGATTCGAACTCTCGACCTATGCATTGCGAACGCATCGCTCTCCCAACTGAGCTACTGCCCCTTGTTGGGGTATTTTAGGTTCCGGTGGCCTTTTTAGGCAAGGGTTGTTTTTCTGGAGTCGAGGTTGGTTTTCGATCCATCAGGCGTTTCAGCCACAAGCTGCGGATTTGAGAATGTTCGGGGCCAAAAATACGGGCATCTGGGTCGAGTTGCCCTGCCAGTTGATATCTTTGGTCTGGCAATTGGCGATCTTCGGTATGTTTATAGCTCACGGTATGGACCTCCCCAGATTGCATTTTACGACGAATTTCCAGAAGTTCGATTGTTTTCGACTTCTTCTCTAATTGTAGAGAGATGAAGCGTAATCCAGGGTTCGGATTTTGGCCACGTCGGTTGGCAAAAATTTTCACTCGGTTGGGCGGATCGCTGATCGGTTCTTGCCTCAATTGGTATCCGGTCTGCAAATCTTTGAGTAACGAATCCATTTGCATCGAATAAAGCTCGGCAATTCGGGTGATCCCTTCTCCGGTCTCGTCGGCCCGAAAAATAAAGCCGATTTTTTTATTCGGAGCGAACCATAAATTGCCGGCCTCGTCGCGGCCGTAGGTGAATTTTCGGCCATCGGGTTGGTCCAATTCGAGCAAGAAGCGATCGCCTCGGGTCCACAGGCGAGCTTTTTTGGGAGCCAACAACCAAGGGTATCGGCCTTTGAATTCCGTTTCCCATTGGGTTTCAATTTCGTAACAACGGTCGATTGGGGTTTCGGCGTAGGCCACTTCGACCTCATGAACGAGCAGTTCGGTCTTGGCTTGTGCCGTATCCGAAGGAAGAAACCAGCCGACGAGAATTGTGGCAGCAATCGTCAACGCAGTCGCAAGCCCCCATCCCAAAGTTTTCACGACGAGGGAACGGGAGCGAGAAGGAGCAGGGGACCGCGTGCTGGAATCGAGCTTTTGGCGGACCCGAAGCAACAAGGCCTGAGCATCGACCCGAGCAGCGCGAGCTTCGGCATCGTGGCGAACCAATCGATCGATCGGATGTTCCGGCATCATGGGTTTAAGTCCGTGGTCTCCAAATAGGGAGCCAATAATTGGGCCATGGTATTTCTGGCCCGATGAATCAACACCCCCACATGATTGGAAGTCGTTCCCAAAATCTCGGCAATTTCTTGTTGGGAATGGCCGAGGCTTTTCAGTTCCAAGGCGGCCCGTTGGGCGGTCGGGAGTTGTTCCAGAGCTTGGGCAACGGCCTGTTGTAATTCGTGCCCAATTGCTTGCAATTCCGGATTGAGGGAGAGTTTATCGGCCGGATCGTTGGGGGAATAGTTTTCCGAATCGGTTTCATTCCCATGGAGCGAAATGACCGGTTTCCCCCGAACTTTGAGGTTAATGCAAGCATTGGTGATCGCGCGTAAAAGAATTTTCAAGCCGTCTTGGGGAAGGTCGTAGGTATCGGCCTTGGCCAACAGACGGCAGAAACATTCCTGAACTACATCCTCTGCCTGATGGGAATTCCGCAGCAACGTGAGAGCATAGGCCATTGCTCGCGGTGCGACGGAGAGGACCCAAGCATCGAGTTCTTCACGCGAGGGTTGGGTCACGGTTCCCCCCCGAATAGACTTCCCATCAGCGTTAACCCCAAACTGGGACATTCATTACAAGGAAAATTATAGTTCTCGGATAGATCGGGAGGATTCCTGTTATGCAGGCGATCACTTGGTGTCGGGCAGAACGTCGCACATTCACAAGAATAATTGGCTTTCAAAACAAGATTTACTCGGTGGGGGGGGGGACATCCCCTGGAACTGAGATGGGAGGCATTGAAACCACCTGTACGGGAGGAAAATCACTGTTCACCGAGATCGACGGACTAGAGGTGATCGGTTGGTTCGATTTATGCCCGTAAAATTGATGCGCCACTTGGGCCACTTTATTTCCAATCACGGGAATATCGGTGGGATCACCCGTCGAAACAGGGCGTCGCAAAAACGAGTAGATCAACGCGCCGGCAATTCCCGAGATGACTGCCGTGACGACCAAAGGGCGATAGCTTTCCACCTTGTGAAGAACTTCCATGAATTGATCGGTGAACCAATAGGCCAAGAAGAAAATGAAACTCACGCCCGGAATGGCATACAGGCCATCGGCAAAGAGGAATTTGCGAAAAGGCATGCGGATAATCCCTGCCGTGAGGAACACCGCAGTCCGAATGCCCGGTAAGACCCGAGCGATCAATAGAATTCCGACCCCGTAGTTCTCGAAGTTTTTTTCAATCTTGCGGTATTTCTCAGGAGGAAGGATATGCCGCTGGACCCATTTTTTGGTCATCAGCCAATGTCCCCAGCGTCGGCCGATCAGGTACAAGAGACTATCACACAATACCACCCCAAAAATACAAGTGGGCAGCATGATCCACCAACGGGGTCCCTCCTCGGGATTTTGCCAAGCCTTGCCAACGAGAACGCCCCCCGTGGCTACTGGTAATTCTTCTGGGATGGGCGCACCAAAGGCCGATGCCAATAAAGCGATCAACACTCCGGCGTATTGCCAAAATTCCTCCACCCCTTATTCCCCTCTGGTAAATCTGGTTTTGAATGGATCAACTATCGTTTTAGCAAATTATTAGGGAGGCGAGTATCGGTGTAGAGAATGAAGCGGAAAGAAAATTCGTCAGTTGTTCGAGCGTGTGGCGCCCAATCCCTGAACTGAGGTACCCGACACCGATTCGATCGCCACCTTGAACCCAAGGATAAATCCTTTCTAGGAAAAGAGAATATGAAGCAGAGACCCCCGAAAAGAGAAACCCAGATCGAAAGCAAGACAAGGTTGAAAGGAGGGGGAAGAAACGCTCTAACCACACTGACAAAAAGAAATTTTCCAACCTATCGAAACAGTTCGCGTTCTACTCGTTCAACAAGGTCTTTGGCTTTCCAAACATGGTCGCCGGCTTTCACGCTTTCATCTTTCTCAAGCCAAGCTCGTACCTTTTTCTCGGCGGCCACGGCGGTCGAGTGGGTTTTATTTCCCAGATACATGCTAATCTCGCCGTAGGTGGCCGAGGTATGTTTGCGTGCCAAATAAACTGCGAGCATTCGAGCATGGCTCACTGCCCACGTTTTCGATTTACTTTTTAAGGCGCCGGCAGGGAGTTTCAACGCTTGGCAAACGGCCACATCCACATCATGAATGCGGACGACTCGCACGGCATGACGAAGGAGTTCTGCCAACGCTTCTCGTGCGAGTTGTTGATCGATTGCTTTTCCGGTCACGCGGGCCACATGCCGGATTGAATGAATTGCCCCTTCGAGTTCGCGGACATTACCCCGCAAATGGGTGGCCAAGAAGCGAAGAATTTCATCCGGAATTGTGGGGGTTCCTGTGGTTGATTTGGCCCGCAATAATGCTAAACGGGTCTCGGGATCGGGAGGCAACACCCCCCAAACAGCCCCCCCTAATAGACGATCGACCAACTCGGGCATGAGGTCATCGCACAAGCGCGGATGGCTATCGCAGGAAACAACGACCTGACAGCCCTCTCCCACGAGGGCATCGAAGGTGTGCAGAAATTCCACCTGCGTTGCCTTTTTCCCCGCGAGGAAGGTCAGATCATCGACGATCAACGCGAAACATTCACGGAATTGTTTCCGGAATGAGTATTGCTTATTCTGGTAGACCGCGCCAAGGAATCGGTTCATAAAATCCTCGGCCGTGAGATAAAGCACTTTGGCATCGGGTTGCGAGCGCCGAATGCCCAAATAGATGCCTTCCAGCAAATGGGTTTTTCCGGTTCCTGTGGGTCCGTAAATCACTAGGGGGTTGGCCCCCAAGCCCGGTTCTTCCACCACACTCAATGCCGAGGCCCACGCCACACGATTGCAAGAACCGGTGACAAATTGTTCTAACGATTTCCAACGACGTTTTTGCAGGGGGGGGGCCTTGGGGATCGATTTCTTTGGTTCCTCGTCTGCGGAAATGGGACGCAGTTTCCCTTCAGGTGTGCGGGGTTCCCCCTCATATGTGCGAGGTTCCCCCCGAGATTTCATGCCGGAATCCGAGCCGACAGGCAGCTTGCTTGCCCGATGTGTTTTTGGCTCGGCTGTTTTTTCCTCAGTTGCGATCGGCAGACTAGGATCGATTTGGAACCGAATCGGGACCGGACCGAGAATATCCCCCACGATGACTTGAATGTCGGAGAGGAACTTTTTCGAGATATAATCCTGATAGGTGGAATTCGGGATTTTCAGGACGAGTTCCCCCTCGTTGAGTTCAAACCGAGAGGAAGAGAACCACATTTGGAAACGAGGTTCACCCAGTCTTTCGGAAAGAGCAGAACGAATCAAGTCCGAGGGATTACTAAGCACAGCACAAGTCCTTGTGGGAGACGCCGACGAATCGAGTTCAGTACAAGTATCGCAGCGCCGCAGGGCTTTGGCCGAGTCGAGAAGCTCAGTAGTTTAGAAAAAATAATCCGCGCGCTGGGCGCATGCGTAGAATCGCAATCGGCGCAAGATGCGCCATATTCGGACTGATTTATCGATTTGGAATTCGGAGGTAGATCGGCCTCGAAATTTGTTGGCGAAACCCCTGAGATGCGTATAAATGTTTGGCAGCGATGTTACGGGAATCAACAAGAAGATCGATCATTTTGACCCCAGCGCTTTTGGCTTTTGCCAAAATTCTCGAAAGGATTAAAGAACCAATCCCTTTTTGACGAAATGTCGGTAGAATCCCCAGATAGGCCAAGCCCCAACGATGGGACTGCCTTTGATCGACAATCGCCAAGGCAACGGGTTCCCCTTCGCGGCTGTGCATCCACCAAGACGATTCCTGTGGGGCAACCAAAGCGTAACCACGCCAAACCTCTTCGGGGGTTCGGATTCCTTCCAGTTCGGGAAGGTCCGTTGAACGGGATTGCGTTTGTGCTAATAAGGAAACGCTATCGTGAATCGATTGGGGATGGTGGATGATCCCCTCAGGAGGGGGGGAAGTTTCCGAAATCGCCAAAGGTTCCAAATCCACACACCACGTTTCCATATGGGTGATCCGTCGGAAATGGGCCTGAGTTAATGCTTCATGAGCTTCGGGGGAATCGTCCGTCAAACAATACGCAAATCGAAGCTCCGGATGATTCTGTATCATTTCGTTCAAAAGATAGTTGGTTTTGCCGGTCGTTTCTTGAGGTAGAAAACAAGGCAACTGGACGATCCCCACTTGACCGGTAACCACTTCAAAATGAATCGCTTCGATCGGGGTCATCGAATCGAACAACAAAGCAAAATGTCGCGTGACTAAATGCCCCTGCTGAGCGAGCGTGAAAAATTCTTGGAAAACTTGGCTGCGTGTGGGTTCGACAAGCCCCCGCAAAAACAAAGATAGGGCTGCCGAAAGGGTCTGTTCCGATGCGGGCTGGATCGACCAAGGCATAGAAGCGGAAGCGATTATTTTTCCTCAGGTGTGTGTGCGGGGGGGGGGTAGGATCGACCAAGGCATAGAAGCGGAAGCGATTATTTTTCCTCAAGGTCCACGGCGGCCGATTGAATCACTTCTTGCGTTTCGTCATCCTGAATGAATGCGATCACACGGAGATTTTTGAGCGTGCCCGGCCGAGCGGAGAAGCTAAAATTCTCGTCTCCTTCTTTGCGAACGAGATTGGTAAAGTCATCCAAGTATTTGGTAATGGCGGTTTGAATATCGCTCACTTTAACCGTCGTGGCATGGTCGAACTCTTTCTTCGTGCAGGGGACCCCTTTCACGCCCTCGGGCATCGCCCGCACGACCGAATGATGATAACGTAACCCGTTGGCACCGGTGTAACGAATGCGATCTTCGACAATGGCAAATCGTAACGAGACCTTTTCACCAGTTTTACTCAAGCCCGAGACGTTGGCCTTGATGGAAATGGTCCCTTCTTTTAAGGAAGCCGAAAGGGCTAGTTTACCCGTGGCGGGTTTTTCCAGCTGTTCCTCGAGATTTTCTCGCAGTGATTGATATTTGACCTTGGCAGCGCGGATTTGTCCACCGAAGCCCGCTTCGGGTTTACCATTCACGGCAAGGAAGGGGGTAAAGCGTTCATCCTCTTTCTTCTGATAGTAAGCATGGCGATCATCAGCTTCACGGACAGTTAACGGGTCTGGGCCGGGAATATGGGCGTGATATTGCAGCACGATCACTTCTGTAGGTTTAAAGGCTTTCGCAATGGCATCGCACGCGAGATCGGCTGCCACACAGGGGGCACAATCGGCACCGGTGAATAACTCGACTAAGATCACTCGATCGCTTTTGGCTTTACGGCCCTTGTATTCTTCGACCTTGAACGGTGGATGGTTTTTCAGATAGTCGGCATAATCGCGGGGTTCGAGTTTCGCCAGTTGCGATTCGATTTGTTTGACATCATCGAGTTTTTTCCCTTTCCGCAGCAGGTTAGCGACCGATTCCAACGAAGAAATTTGTACCGACAGATCATCGGACCGATCAATCAAACGTTCTGCCAATCGTGCTTGCTCCACGGCAATGGGAATGTAATCTTCTTGGGTGATCAGGGTTTCTGCCGTGCGAAGAGCTACGGTTCGTTGCCAGCGGGCACCGTAATCTTCTGCCAGTTTATTGGCCTTATCCACAAAGGTTCGGACTTCTTCGGCCTTGAGTTTCTTCTCGCTGGCTTTACCAAGGACGGGATATAACGCATTGAAATAGTTGGGGGTTCCCTCGGCTATTTCTAATTCTTCACGCAGCAAACCAAAGGGGTCTTTCGTCAAGTTTTTCAGGCTGGAACGATTCATCTCAATGAGATTGCTCGATTTTCCAATTTCTACGTTCCCTTTTGCCTTTTTGGCATTGGGGGTCAATTTGCCATCCATGTTGATGGTGTTTGGACCAATCTTCAAAGTGAGTTTGAAGTTATCGTCTTTGACTTTCACTTCCCCCGTTGCTTCAGCACCAACGGGGGGAGAAATATCGAGCACATCAACAACCCATTTCCCTTCGGTTTCGGTGAACAACAGCAAAAAGTTCAGGGTCAATGGCCCTTCCCGAGTTTGAACCGGTACGGGTAAGCGCCAAGTTCCTGCGAGATTGTCCGCAGCAGAAGTGAACGAAACCAAAAACAACAAGGAGAGAAAACAGAGCAAACGCATGGATCAGTTCCTCAGGAGGGTAGCAAATCTTTATTGTGTAGGATTTCCAGAAAATGGTTAGAGGGGGAACCCCACCATTACAGAAAAACATCAGGGGAATTTCAACACGCACAAGCAGGGGATACCATTAGGGAGAGCGACTCGGTTTGCGGTGACATTGTTGATGAGGCGGACAATTTTTTCTGGCTCGTTTGATGCTTTGCGAAAAAGAGATTCCTATCAATTGGGTATGAGTCGATTTACCCATTTTGGTCGCGAATGTCCTGTAGTGGTTTCTGCACAGCAGGCATATGATTGGCATTCTCGATCTGGTGCCTTTACCCGTTTGATTCCCCCTTGGGAGCAAGTACACGTTCAAAAGATCATTGGATCGTTTGGCGTTGGTCAGCAAATCGAAATGCGAACCAAAATTTTCGGCCCCCTTTCGGGAAAATGGTTGGCCGAGATCACCCAAGCGATTCGGGGCGATCACTTTACCGATGTGCAACATCATGGACCTTTTTCCTATTGGCAGCACCGGCATGAGTTTCGACCTCTCGAAGAACATCGCTCGATCGTCTCGGATCAAATCGACTATCGTCTCCCTATCGGGAAACTTGGCCAATGGCTTGGGGGCCGATTCGTTCGCAAAAAACTCGAACGAATGTTTGCTTATCGTCATCGGGTTACCCAAAACGATTTATTCTGGTATGCCCGATTCCAAAACCAGCCTCGGCTTCGGGTGGCCGTTACCGGAAGCTCAGGATTGATCGGTTCGCAATTGGTGGCATTATTGACCTCTCAGGGGCACGAAGTTTTCCGCTTGGTTCGTAAGAAATCTCGCTTGGCTCCGATGGATGGAACCCAAGAAATTTTGTGGCATCCCCTCGCTCCGCTCCCTGCCGAGACTTGGTCTGGAATCGATACGCTCATTCACTTAGCGGGAGAATCGGTGGCTGAAGGTCGTTGGAGTTCTCGAAAAAAACAACGCATCCGAGATTCTCGCCTCGGACCCACGCGCCTTTTGGCAGAATCCTTTGGTGCTGCCAAGAAAGATCAGGGAACGTTGATTTGTGCCTCGGCCGTGGGGTATTATGGCGATCGTCGGGACGAAATTTTGACCGAAAATTCGCCCCCTGCCGAGAACGATTTCCTCGCCCAAGTGGTTCGGGATTGGGAATCGGCAACGTACCCCGCCCAACAACACGGAACCCGCGTGGTGAATACTCGATTCGGCGTCGTCCTTTCACCGGCAGGCGGCGCTTTGAAAAAGCAACTGCTGCCGTTTCGATTGGGTCTCGGTGGGAGACTTGGAACGGGCGCTGCCTATTTCCCTTGGGTCTGCCTAGATGATCTGCTCTATAGCCTGTTGTTCGTTGCTCATACGCCCAGCGTGTCGGGGCCGATCAATGTCGTCGCCCCTCAGGAATTAACGAATCGCCAGTGGACTTCTGCCTTCGGTCAAGCTCTGCATCGTCCCACCATCTTCCCGATTCCCCCACTTGCTTTGAAACTTCTCTTTGGTGAAATGGCCACCGTCCTTTTAGCCAGCCAACGGGTTCAACCTCAAAAACTGCTTCAGGCAGGGTTCGAGTTCCGCTATCCAACCATAGAACAAGCGTTAAATCATCTTTTCGGAAAACCCTCAGCAGAATTTACTAATATGAGTGTGATCCCCATACGGTGAGAGGATTCATCGATAGGATGAGGGTATTCCCAATACGATAAAAGTGTTGCCGAAAGGTCAAGGAAACGGCGTTTCCCCGAGGATGTAAAGGAGCAGGTCGAGTATGGCCAATTTTGCCGTGATTCTTCCCGCAGCGGGACGTTCGACCCGTTTTGGCGGCCGGAAAAATAAAATCCAAGTGGAGCTGGATGGCCGAGCGATTTGGATTCGGGCTGTGGAACTTTTTGCAACCCGTCCCGAAATCGTCAAACTCATTCTGGTCATCAATCCCGAGGAACTGAGCGATTTCAAACAGAAATACGCAGCGAACCTGATGTTCATGAACGTGCAGGTTGTGGCGGGAGGGGCCGAACGGGTCGATTCCGTCGAAGCAGGATTAAAGGCAGTCCCCAACGATGTGGACTATGTGGCCATTCACGATGCAGCCCGTCCCCTCACCCCGAGTGATGTGATCGATCGCGTGTTCAAAGCCGCCCAAACGCATGGGGCCGCCATTCCGGGGCTGGCCGTGACCGATACCCTCAAACGAGTCGATCCGCAAAGCCACGTTCAAGAAACGATCTCTCGGGCGGGGTTATGGCAAGCCCAAACGCCGCAGGTCTTCCGACGGGATTTACTCGTGGATGTTTTTGCCCGTCGTAGTGAATGGTCCACGCAACCAACGGACGATGCCCAAGTCTTCGAGATGTTAGGTCATAAGGTTGTGATGGTAGCAGGCTCGGCC